>CANGSN010000011.1 GCA_947455805.1 Planctomycetota bacterium | reverse complement strand
GTTGTCGAGGCCGCGGCCGAGCCGTTCGGCCTCGAGCAGGCCGTTGCCGAGGTAGCGCGCGCGCTTCTCGGTGGGCACGCGATCGCTGCGCAACGACTCGAGCAGCAGCGTGATCGTCGCCAGCGGCGTCTTCAGTTCGTGCGTCGCCGCGGCGAGGAAGCGGTCCTGGCCGGCGCGCAGGCGCCGTTCGCGGCGCACCAGCGCCACATAGAGCCAGCCGAGGCCGAGCAGCACGATGGCGAAGAACGCACCTTCGCTGGCGAACATCACGCGGCGCCGGTCGGCGAGCTCGGCCAGCGCAGCGGCGCTGGGAGCCCCGAGCGCCTGCGCGGCGCCTTCGACGTCGCCGGTGCTCAGTTGCGCGCCGGCCGCGGCGAGTTCGTGACTCGCCTGAACCTGGAACGTCGTCCACCACACCACCAGGGCGAACGACAGCAGCAGGATCGAACCGAACAGCAGGGACGTCGACGAGCGCGGCACGCGTCAGAGCGTACGGAAGCGGACGGCGAAGCCGAAGGGGCGGACGGCGTTCGCGAACGCCGCGTTGGCGTTGGTGTCGTGCGACACCGTGTAGAAGCCGCGCGTCGGCGTGGTCCAGCTGCCGAACGTCACCGTCTGCGCGTTGCTGGTGACGATGCCGAACGGGTTGGCCGTCGGCACCAGCGTCGCCAGCTGCTCGTGGAGCACGCCGCCGTTGAACACCGGGTCGGCGGGCAGCGACAGCGCCAGCGTGGTGCCACCGACCGCGCCGGCGGCGTCGGTCAGGAACGGCACCAGCAGCTGCGGATCGACCAAAACACCGCAGTTGGTGCCCGGCAGCGTCGTGCCGACCGGGAAGCTGGCGAAGCCGAAGGCCGCCACGCCGATCGTGTTGGCGCCGAGGTTCTGGCCGGCGAGGAAGTGGGCGCCGCCCGGGCCATAGAGGCCGCTGGTCGTGCAGGTCGCCGCCGGCGCGCCGACGCTGGCGCTGCAGCCGCTGCCGAAGGCCGCGGCGCTGCCGTTGCTCAGGCCGCCCCCGGCGTTGTTGCCGTCGACGATCGCGTGTGCGAAGCCGAAGCTGGCGATGTTGTTGCCTTCCATCACCATCTCGACCACCAGCCAATCCCCCGGTGCCGTCGCGATCGTGACCGGCGCGGTGAAGTTGAACGTCAGCGTGTCGTTGGTGCCGCCCCACGGGTGCGGCGACGCCGAGCCGGGATCGGGCAGGTAGCTGACCGGTCCGTCGAAGACGGTCGTCAGCGGTTGCGACAGGTTGCTGGCGAACTGCGCGGTCGGCGCCGCCACGTTCGAGACGCCGACGCGGATCTGCAGGCGCGTGATCGAGAACGGGCCGGGCGCACCGACCTGCGGGATCGGGCCGTCGAAGCGCAGCGACAGCTGGTCGGCCGTGAAGAACGGATTGCCGGTCTCGGCGAAGTCGTAGAAGGCCTGCACGCGCGCGTTCGGCTGCATGAACGGCACCAGCGAGAAGCCGGACAGCTCGGCGCCGAGGTTCGAATTCGCCGGCATGGCCGTGTAGGTCTGAGCGGAAAGCGCGGCGCCGAGGGCGCACAGCAGCGACGGGACGAGGATCGAGCGCATGTTCGGGGTTCTCGTGGGTGTTGGGGTTTCCACTGCGAATGTTCGGACCCTAGGGGTGCTTTCACCGCTGTGTGTCATCACCTCGTCATCGCGATGCGATCCGCGGCTACGCTGATGGGCCCATGCCGCTGCGTCCGCTGACCCTCTGCTTGCTCGTCGCTGTGGTTTCGCCAGGCGCGTTCGCGCAGGAACCGGCCGAGCCGGCGAAGTTCCTCGAGGCCCACTGTCGCGATTGCCACGGCGGCGACACCGTCAAGGGCAAGTTCGATCTCGACCGGCCACCGGCGAACGCCACCGATGCGGCGTGGCGTTGGGCGCGCGTGCGCGATCGTGTGCGCAGCGGCGAGATGCCGCCGCCGGACGCCGAGCGGCCGAGCAACGCGGAGGCGCAGGCGTTCGTGCGCGCCGTCGATGCGCATCTTCGGGCCGAGGTGCCGAAGCTGCCGGTCGACCCCGGGCGCGTCACCGTGCGTCGCCTCAGCCGCGCGCAGTGGGAGAACTGCGTGCGCGACCTGTTCGGCGTGCGCGTCGCGACGGCGGGCTTTCCGGCCGACGACCTCGGCTACGGTTTCGACTCGATCGGCGACGCGCTGACGCTGTCGACGCTGCATCTCGAGCACTACCTCGCCGCCGGTGCCGAGGTCGCCGCGGCGGTGTTCGACCTCGAGGACCCGAAGCAGCCGACGAAGCGTCGCCTGCCCGGCGAAGGGATGCGCGCGGTCGTCAATCCGGGCGCGGTGCACGTCGGCGACCATCTGGTGCTGGTGTCGCGCGCGACCGTCGAGCAGGTCGTGCGGCTGCCGCGCGACGGCGTCTACACGCTGCGCATCCTCGCCGGCGCCGACCAGGCGGGCGACGAGCCGGCGCGCATGCCGCTGTTCGTCGACGGCCGCGAACTGACGACGTTCGAGGTCGGCCAGCGCGCGATGCAGGAGTACGTCGTCAGGACACCGCTCGCCGGCGGCGAGCGCCGCTTCGAACTGGTGTTCGCCAACGATTTCTACGACCCTGACAACCCCGATCCGAAGCGCCGCGACCGCAACCTGCACGTCGAATGGATCGAGGTCGAAGGCCCGACCGACGTGCGCGTGGTGCCGGCGGCGCAGCAGTGGGTGCACGACGCGTTCGCCGGGCGCGGCGAGGCGCCAGCACGGCTTCAGAAGCTGGCCAAGGCGGTGCTGGCGCGCGCCTGGCGGCGGCCGGTCGCCGACGACGAGGTCGCCAAGGTGGTGCGGGCGGCGCGGCAGGAACTCGACGCCAGCGGCTCGCTGGTGCAGGCGGCGCGCTTCGTGGTGCAGGCGGCGCTGGTGTCGCCGAACTTCCTGTTCCGCCTCGAGAGCGGGCGGCCGTCGGCCACCGACCGTGTGCAGACCCTGTCCGGGGTCGCGCTGGCGACGCGGCTGTCGTTCCTGCTGTGGGCGAGCACGCCGGACGAGGCGCTGCTGCAGCTCGGACGCGACGGCAAGCTGGGCGACGCGAACGTGCTGACGGCGCAGCTCGACCGCATGCTGGCGGATCCGCGCGCCGACGCGCTCGCCACCGACTTCGCGGCGCAGTGGCTCGAGCTGCGTGCGCTCGGCGAGCGCGCGCCGGATCCGGCCCGCTACCCCGGCTTCGACGACGGCCTGCGGCAGTCGTTCCGCCGCGAGACCGAGCTGCTGTTCCGCACCGTGCTGCGCGACGGGCTCGATGTGCGCACGCTGCTCGACGCCGACTTCACGTTCGTCGACGCGCGCCTCGCCGCGTTCTACGGGCTGCCGGCGATCGACCCCGCGCGCGACGACGACGGCGACGGCTTCGTTCGCGTGGCGTTGCCGGCGGCGGTGCGCGAGCGCGGCGGCGTGCTCGGCCACGGCAGCGTGCTCGCCGTCACCAGCAATCCGACGCGCACGTCGCCGGTGAAGCGCGGTAAGTGGATCCTCGAGAACCTGCTCGGCCAGGCGCCGCCGCCGCCGCCGCCCGGCAACGACTCGCTGCCCGACGAAGGCAAGGTCGACAGCACGCGCAGCTTCCGCGAGCAGCTCGAGCAGCACCGCAGCAAGGCGGCGTGTGCTGGCTGCCACGTGCGCATGGACGCGCTCGGCTTCGCGCTCGAACGCTACGACGCGATCGGCCGGCACCGCGAGCGCGACGCCGGCGGCTCGATCGACTGCAGCGGCGAACTGCCGGACGGCACGCGCCTCGACGGGCTCGCGGCGTTGAAGCGCGTGCTGGTCGCCGATCCCGCGTTCGTGCGCACGTTCGCGCACAAGCTCTTCGTCTACGGCGTCGGCCGCGAGCTGCGGCCCGCCGATCGTCTGCGCCTCGACCTGCGTGTCGACGACCAGCTGCGCACCGGCGTGGTCACCGTGCGCGACCTGCTGGCCATCGTCGTGCGCGATCCGGCGTTCGCGCTGCGGGCTGCGGACGCGCGATGAGCCGTGTGTCGTCTGCCTACGGGCAGACGACGAGGTCGACGCCGTTGGTCAGCGTCAGCGGCACGTCGAAGATGCACTGGAAGGCGACGCGCAGGCCGACGAAGCCCGGATCGTTCGGGATCGGCAGCGGCGCGATGCCGGCACCGGCCGCGTCGGCCGCGATCGGCGCGATCAGGAACGCGAGGCCCGGCTCGACCAGCAGCGTGCCCTGCGGCAGCACGACCTGCGCGCGCGCCAGCGACAGCACCAGCAGGCCCGGCGTCGAGGCGCCGGCCTGGCTCCAGGTGAACGTCGCGAGGCCGCCCGGGTTGGTGGTGCCGGTCGCCGCCAGCAGCGAGCTGTTGCTGCCGCCGAGGCCGAGGCCGTAGCTCTGGATGCCGCACACCGAGAACTGCTGCGACGGCGAGGTCGTGCTGTTGCCGCGGCGGTCGATCGCCGTCAGCGTGAACGACACCGTGGCGCCGTTCGTCGGCACGCCGGCCGGCGGCACGATCGCGCCGCGGTAGAGCAGGCCGCCGACGAACTGCATCGACGTCTGGCCGACCGAGGTGCCCGCCGTGTGCGTGATCGTCCAGTCGATGCGCATCGTCGCGATCGACGTCTCGCCGTCGTCGACGGCGGAGTCCTGCGCGGTGGCGCGCACGACCCACGGACCGTCGGGCTTCGTCGACATCGCCGGAAGCTGCTCGATCTTGACGAAGCGCGGCGGCTGCGTGTCGGCGGGGCCGGTGCCGTAGTAGGCGCGGTTCAGGAAGTTGCCCGACTCACCCTGCGCGGTGACCAGGTCGAACACGCCGTCGCCGTTGAGGTCGCCGACGCTGACGTCGAGCGTCGAGTCGACGACCGGCGAGAAGCCGTTGGTGCCGGTCTGGCGGGCGAACGAGAACGCGCCGTTGTTGATGTACAGCTTGTCGCCGTTCGACTGCAGCGAGCCGTTGACGAGGTCGAGGAAGCCGTCGTTGTTGGCGTCGACGAACACCCACTCGTTGTCGTCGTCGCCGTTGCCGCCGGTCAGCGCCGTGGTCAGGCTGGTGAACGTCAGCGAGCCCGACGGCACCAGGTTGTTGCGGATCACGGTGTCGGTCAGGCTGCTGACCGACAGCATCGTCAGGTCGAGGTCGCCGTCGTGGTCGAGGTCGGCGGCTTCGGCTTCGTAGGTCAGGCCGGTGCCCGCCGGCAGCAGGGCCGTGGTCACGGTCGGGAAGTGGCCGGTGCCGTCGTTCAGGTAGATCTGCTGGCCGGCCGACTTGCCGATGTTGATCACGTCGAGGTCGAAGTCGCCGTCGATGTCGCAGAGCACGACGTCCTGCTGGTTGGTCTTCGGCGCCGCCACGACGCGCGTCGCGGTCACGTTGGTGAAGATGCCGAGGCCGTTGTTCAGGAACAGCTTCAGCTGGCCAGAGGTCAGCTCGTCGTTCAGGAACAGGTCGAGGTCGCCGTCCTGGTCGACGTCGCCGTAGGCGCAGCCGGCCACCGCCAGGTTCAGCGTGCCGAGGCGCGCCACCGACTCGTCGGTGAAGACGCCGGCGCCGTTGTTGACGTAGAGGCGCTGCTGGCTCGGGCCGTTGCACGAGAACAGCAGGTCCTTGTCGCCGTCGCCTTCGATGTCGAACGCGATCACCAGCGTGCCCTTGATCGCCAGCGTCGGCAGGCGCGTCGCGGTCTCGTCGACGAGGCCGAGGCCCTGGTTGATCTTGTTGATCAGCAGCGTCGGCTGGATCGCCGAACCGGCCGTGTTCAGCACGAAGCCGTTGGCGAACACGACGTCCTCGTCACCGTCGCCGTCGACGTCGACCAGGAGGCAGCCTTCGGACATCACCGTCGGGCCGGTGACCAGGCCGCTCTGGAAGGTGTAGCGATACTGTGCGGACGAGAACGACGCGGTCGCCGCGGCGGCGGCCGCGGCGAACAGCAGGTGGGAGATCTTCACGCGATGAGCGCGCCGGGTTCGAGTGGCTGGGCAGGAAGCTGCGGCGCGGCGAGAAGTCTAGCGCGGTGCAGCGCGTGCGCCGGATCGCGGGCGCGATTCCCGTGTCGTCGATGCCATCGCGCGGCGCGTGACGGACGGCGTCGGGAGGGCTCAGAACTCGCTAGCGGGTTCCTTGCCGTGCGCCAGCTGCAGCGCCTGCACACCCGCCGCGCCGAGGTAGCGCTGCAGCAGGTGCGGCGGCGTGCGCAGCAGGTCGACCAGCACCAGGGCGTCGATGGTCTGGAACTCCGGGTCGACGTTCACGCCGAGCAGCTTGGCGCCGAGCTTCAGATACTGCTCCATCAGCACCGGCACCCCCGAGCGGTTGGTCTCGAGTTCGCGCACCATCGCCGACACGTCCGGCAGCTCGGCGATCTGCGGGGCGCGCCACTGCAGGCTGCGCTGGTCGTGGCGGGCCGCGCGCCACGGTCGCCGCGAACGCACCAACGGCGCCAGTTCGCGCGCGAGGCAGTGGCTGCGCAGATGATCGACCATCAGGCGCACCGACGTGACGTGGTGGTCGGCGGCGATGCTGACGGTGCCGAACAGGTGCCGGTAGCGCGGGTGTCGGGCGACGAACGCGCCGATGCCGCGCCACAGCAGCAGCAACGGGGCGAAGCTGCGTTGCCGTTCGGGCGTGACGAACGCGCGCCCCAGCTCGATCGCCGGCGACAGGCGCTGCCAGAACTCGGGGGCGTAGTCGTAGAAGCCGGCGGTGTAGAGGCCGCGTGCATCGCCGCTGCGCAGCAGTTCGTCGCTGAGCCCGAGGCGGTAGCTGCCGACGATCTCGCGCGTCGCTTGGTCCCAGACGAACAGATGCCGGTAGTGGGCGTCGAAGTCGTCGAGGTCGCTGGCGCGGCCGCTGCCTTCGCCGGCAGCGCGGAAGGTCCGTTCGCGCAGGCGACCGATCTCCGCCAGCGTGTGCGGCAGCAGGTTCGCGGCGGCGCAGAAGACCTGCATGCCGTTGCTGGTCAGCAGGCGTGCATCGGCAGGAAGGCGCGCGATCTCGGCTGCGAGGGTGTGCTCGCAAGCGCGATCGATGAGCGGCGCCAAGAGCCGCTGTGGCAGCGCTCGGCGCGGTGCCGTGGCGGCGCGGCGCGCCAGGATCTCGGTGCGCAGGCGCAGGTAGTCGGCGCGCTCCACATCGTCGTCGGCGAACCGTTCGAGCTGGCTCGCGGCGATGCTGTGGCCGATGCGGAGGGTGACCTTGGCGCCGCGTTGCGCCAACAGGGCTCGCGGCAGCAGGGCCGTGGGAGCCGACGGATGCAGCATGCCGAGCCGTTCGATCCAGCGTGGGTTGCGGGCGCCGACGTGCACGGGCACCACCGGCGCATCGGCCATGCGCTGCAGACCGGCGAACGTCGCTCGCCAGCGACCCTCGCGTGGCTTGCGGCCGAGCCATGGACGGCGCGCGACCTCGCCAGCGGGGAACGCCAGCAAGGCGCCGCCCGCGCGCAGGTGCCGCAGCGAAGCGCGCAGCGCCGAGGTGTTGTCGTCGCGGTGCACGTCGACCGGGATCACCAGGTCGGCGAGGGCCGGCAAGCGGCAGAGCCAGCGGTTCGCCAGCACCTTCACGTCGGGGCGATGGCGCAGCAGCGTGGCCAGCAGCAACAGGCCTTCCATCGCGCCGGTCGGGTGTTCGGCGACGACGATCACCTGGCCCTGCTTCGGCACCCGCGCGAGATCGCCGTCGGGAAGGTCGACGTCGAGGCGCAGCCAGTCGCGCGCGGCGCCGAGCCAGGTCGCCGCGGTGGGGCGCGTCGTCGGCACGCCGAGCCGGCGGTCGACGGCCTGCTTGGCAAGGCGCAGCGCCGACAGGCCGAGCAACCGTTCGGCCGCGCCGCCGAGCAGCCGCTGCCACCACGCTGCCGACCCCTCGACCAGATCGAACGCCTGTGCGCCATCGTGCATGGCACCGCAGGATCCCCGGCTGCGTGAATCGGCCGCCAACGGCGCGTCAAGCTGTCGCCGCCGCACGCTTGCTTCGCACGCACCGGCCGGCGACGGTGCGCGCGCATGTCCGAAGCATTCCTCGAACGCGACTTCAAGGCCTACGAGAAGCACCGCCAGGACGACCCGGAGTACAACGCCCTGCGGTTGTCCGTTCGCCGCAAGCTGAAGGCGATGGTCGACGGCGTCGCCAAGGCGGCCAAGGCCGCCGGCACCGAGCTCAGTGCGCAGGCCGGCCTGCACCATCCCTACACGTTCAACAGCTACCGCGTGCGCGAGCAGCGCGCCTACCTGTGCCGCGGGCCGAAGGAGCGGAAGAAGATCGCCGCCATCTTCGGCGACGCGCTCGGCAAGGACGCCGAGACGCACTACATCCAGACCGTGCTCGAGGCGTGCATCGACGACCAGATCGTCGAAGCGGCGCTGCGCATCCACCCGCAGGCGTGGTGGGACGGCGAGAACCTGAAGAAGAAGCTGCTCGGCGACGCGGCGAAGCTCGAGGAGTTCTGCCAGCTGCTGCGCGCGCTACCGCCGGGCTTCAACCTGAAGCTGCACGACTGGAAGAAGGACCACTGGTGCGCGCAGGCGAAGGCGGCCGAGGTCAAGGAGATGCTCGGGCACTACACGCCCGGCAACCACTGGCTGCACGTGCAGCGGCAGCTGCCGAAGGAGGACGCGGTGGCGATGGGCGCCGAGGCCGAAGCGTGGGTGCACGCCTCGCTGCTGGCGCTGTTGCCGGTGTTCCGCTTCACGCTGTGGGATCCTAGCTGATCACACGACGGCGGATGGCGACGGCCGTCCCTGTGCCGGGCAGGTCCCTGCGCCGGTCAGGTCACTGTGCCGGATAGGTCGCCTTGACCCACTCGGCCCATTTGGCGTCGACGTTGAGCGGCGACACGCCGTAGGCGTCCTTCATCGCGTCGCGCACGGCACCGACGAGGTCCGTCTGGTCTGGGGCCCACTTGTCGTCGACGCGCCCCTTGATGGCGAACAGGAACTTCTGCCACTTCGTGCTGGGCCCGGTGCCGGTGGCGGGGGCGCTGCCGGTGTCCTGTGCGAGCATCCAGTCGACGCGCGACCAGCAGGCGACGTGGTCGTTGAACTTGATGTCGCCGTAGTCGCGCCACGCCGACACCGTCGCGAAGTTCGCGACCTTGTTGTTCTGGATCAGGTTCCGGCACAGCACGTCCCACTTGTCGACCAGCTTGATGTCGGCCATCGCGCCTTCGTTCTGGTCGAAGTTCGGCCACTTGATGTCGATGCGGCGGCAGTTCCAGTGGCCGAAGCCCTCGCGGATCCAGACCGGCAGGTCGTAGCCGTAGTGGCGGAAGCCGTCGAGCAGGTTGATCGAGACGTTGAACGCCAGCGCGCAGTGCAGCGCCGTGTCGTGCTTCAGCGGGAACTCGGTCGACTCGAGGGGGAGCGTGATCAGGATCGAGCCGGTCTCCTTGAAGTGCCACCGCTGGGCGGTCTTCCGCGGGCTCCCGAGGTAGTTCTTCATGTAGTGCTCGAAACTGGCGGCCTTCTCGATCGCCAGCACGAGGTACTTGTCCTTCATCCCGAGGTAGGGCCCGTAGCCCATGTAGCGAGCGCCAGGGAGGCGCTGCACCTTCGCCGGGTCGGCAGGGAAGTCGGCGTCGGTGACGCCGAACAGCTTCTGCGTCTCCGCGTACAGCTTCTCCATCCGTTGCGCCGTCAGGTGCGCGCGCAGCCACGGGTCGAGGGTGCGCGTCTTCGGGTTCACCTTCGGCAGCTTCTTCTGCAGCTCCTCGAGCTCGGTGCGGATCTTCTTCTTCGTCGCCGGATCCTCGGGGATCGGCCACTCCGGCAGGTTGGTGCCGATGCGGAAGTGCGGCGTCTCGATCCAGAGGATCTGCACGAACTCGAGCGAGTCGTCGATCTGCTTCGACGTCACCGGCTTGTCGGCGAGGTTGCCGAACGCGAACGGGCCGTAGCCTATGTAGCCGGCCTTGGTGATCGCCTCCGGCTCGTTCTTGGTGTAGGGATCGATGCGCCACTTCGGCGTCTTCTCCTTGCCGTCCTGGGCGAGGGCGGGAAGGGCGGCCAGAGCAGCGAGGAGCAGGTTGGCGATGCGGCGCATGGCGCGGAGAACGGCCTGGGGCCGTGAGGGGTTCGGCGTCGCGGGTTCGATCGCTCGGGGCGGCGGCTACAGCTTCTGCAGCCACTCCTGCTGGTGCTTCACCACCTGGAACACCGGCAGGTTCTCGATCGGCGGCTCGCCGTGCAGCACGCGCGCGGCGTTGATCGCCTCGCGCTTCACCGTGTGGTCGGGCGAGTTCAGGTAGGTCTTCAGCGTACTGGCCTGCTCCTTCACCATCAGGTAGCGCAGCAGGCGCAGGCCGGCCATCTGGTCGGCGGCGTTGGCCTTGGCGATCGCCTCCAGCACCCAGGTACCGGCCTCGGCCGAGCGCGCCGCCGGCAGCACTTCGGCGACCAGCGCGCCGACTTCGCTCCAGTGCGTCTTCGTGTATTCGGCGACCGGGGCGACGGCGTCCTTCTGCTGCAGCGACAGCGCCGCCAGCGACGCGTAGAACGCGGTCAGCGCGTCCTTGTCCTTGCGCAACTCGGTCAGCGTCGGCAGCAGCTCGGCGTCGTGGAACTTCAGCATGCGCAGCGTCAGGTAGCGCCGCAGTTCGACCTTCGGCTTCTTGACCTCGCGCGCGAGCAGCGCGCCGTGGCGCGGCTGCAGCAGTTCGTCGAGCACGGCGAACAGCTTGACGTTGATCTCCGGCGTGCGGTCGTTGACCGCGTTCATGACGATCGGCGCGGCCGGGTCGCCGGCGCCGACCAGCTTCTTGTGCGCAGGCTCGTGCAGCGTCGCTTCGGGCTTGGCGAACTGGCCGACGATCGCGGTCAGGGTCTTGGTCGCGGCTTCGTCGGGCTTCGGCCAGTCGGCCAGCTTCTGGACCTTCGCCGGCGTGGCCGCCGGGGCCTTCGGGTCCTGGGCAGGGGTCGCAGCGGCCAGGAACAGCGCGGCCAGCAGCAGCGCGCGCGACGACAGCGAGGAGGGGCTCACGGCTGTTTCGGGGGGTGGATCCAGCTCGGCAGCGCGAACCGGTAGTCGGGGTGGACGAACGTCAGCTTGTCGGCGACGCGGGCCTGCTCGGCCTGCAGCCATGCGCGCCAGTCCTTGCCGAGGTGCGTGAAGAAGGCGACCTCGAGCGCGTCGACCGAGTCCTCGAGCGCCAGCTGGTGCTGTTTGGCGTCGAAGCTGCCGACGACGGCGAAGCCTTCGGGCAGTTCGATCGTCGCGCTGACGCTGCCGAGGTTCTCGAGCTGGAACAGGAACATCGCCACCGGCAGCTTCGCGTGCAGGCGCGGGAACTTGGCGCGGCGCTTGTCCTTGATCGCGGCGGCGTTCTGTTCGAGCTCGTAGGCGTTGGTGGAGACGCTGCGCAGCAGCTCGGCGCGTTCGCGCAGCAGCTTGCGTTCGGCGGGGAACGCGCGCTGCGCCAGCTTCAGCGGCAGGATCTGCTCCTCGAGCACGCGCTGCACCTTGGTCTTGCGCCCACCTTCGGGCACCGACTCGTCGAGGAAGCGCACGTAGGGTTCGACCTCGTCGAGGCGGACCTCGATGCCGTCGAGCACCAGCAGCCGGTGTTCGGGCGGGGTCTTGTCGCTGCAACCGGCGGCGAGCGCCGCGAGCAGGGCGACGGACAGCGGCAGGCGGTAGGGCATCGGCATCACGGCGTGTCGAGGGCGCTGAGGAAGTCGCAGACGGGTCCGCTCAACCAACGGTACGTGCGGAACAGCAGGTCGGCCAACTGGGGGGCGTTCGCCGCGGCGGTCGGCGCCGGAAAGCTACCCGTGTTCTCGAGCCACAAGGAGCGTGGGTCCTGCGGCCACGTCTCGACGCGCACCTGGAAGGTCGAGCGTTCCTCCGGCTGCGGCGGGAACACCAGCCGGACGCCGAGCGAGTGCAGCGGGCGGCCGAAGCTCTGCCAGGCTTCGGTGCCAGGGGCGACCAGGCGCTTGCCGAGGAACTCGCGGCCGTCGCGGAAGTGCCGCGGCGCGATCAGCGAGCGCACGACGAACTGCTGCATCAGCGTGGTCGGGATCGACAGAGCCTGGAAGGCCGTCTGGGTGACGTTGACGACGCGGGTGGCGAAGTCCTCGACCGAGCCGCCGCGCAGCTCTTCGCGAAGCGCCAGGCGGTCCCAGGCGAAGGTCGCCGACGAGATCTGGCCGGGGGCCAGCGGCAGGTTGCTCAGGTGGATGCCGTCGGGCGCCACCTGGAAGTTCTGGTAGCCGATCGCGGGCTGCCGGTAGAGCGTGTTGTGCACGCCTTGCACGAGGTCGGCGCGCAACTGCTGCGGCGGGTAGAGGATCTCCGCCGCGAAGGCGATCGTGCGCAGGTCGTAGCTCATCGTCGGCCCAGCGATGCTACGGGGCGGTTGGTTGCGGGTCAGGTGCCGGCCATCGTTCTTGTCTTCGGCCGCGCTGCCGGTCCAGCGGCGATGCCTCATCGGTGCGGCCTTGCGGATTGTGGGAGGAATCCCCAGGCCGCCTCGTTTCGCGGCCGCCGACTGCTAGACTCCCCGCCCCTTTCCTCGAACCTGATCCACCGATGCTCCGCGCCTCCGTCCTGGCCACTGTCGTGGCCGCCGTCGTCGCCTCTCCGCTCGTCGCCCAAGACCCCGCCGTGCTGCGGCGCGAGGTGGCGAAACTGCAGGAGACACTGATCCAGGAGCGCGCCAAGCTCCTCTCCGAGCTCAAGGTCAACGGCAAGGCGCTCGACGGCCGCGAGGTGATGCGCGAGGCGGTCTACCTCGCCGGCGGCAAGCTGGTCGAGGCCAAGGTCGCCGACTTCTTCATCCTCGAGGAGGTCAAGAAGCAGGTCGAGTCGGGCCGTCGCAAGGCCGAGGACTTCCTGGTCACCGACGCCGACGTCATGGACCAGCTGGCGCCACTGAAGGGCGACTTCGAGACCAAGAACCCCGGCGTCGACTTCTGGGAGGTCGTGCGCTCGCAGTACGGCCTGAACAAGGAGACGTTCCTCGAGCAGCGCAAGCAGGCGATCCTGTTCGACCGCGTGTTCTTCCCCGGTGCGCCGAAGGACTGGCCCGAGATCACCAAGGAGGCGATCAAGGCCCAGACCAACAGCGATCAGGGCCAGAAGTTCATGGAGCAGCTCGAGAAGGCGTCGGAAGGCGTCGACGAGAAGGGCAACCCGAAGAAGCTGCCCGACTTCTGGATCAACATGATGCGCCAGTTCGTGCAGAAGGGTCTGCGCACCTGGAGCGACATCAAGTACGCGTCGAACGGGCTGCCGGCCGAGGTCGTGCTGCGCGTCAACGACTTCGAGTGGAGCACGGTCGAGGCCTTCGAGTTCGTCAAGAAGGGCCTGTTCGTGCAGGACCTCGAGCGCGCGCTGCAGGAAGTCGCGGTGCGCGAGGCGCTGCGCCAGGAGCTGCAGTCGAAGGGCAAGTACATCGGCGACGAGGAGTTCCAGAAGCGCTACGACGAGTACCGCCAGCCCTACGACTCGACGCCGTTCACGGTCGAGGTCATCGCCACCCGCTTCAAGGGCTACCCGTGCCTCGAGGCCTTCCGTGCGCGCTGGCGCCTGATCTCGTCCTACGGCGATCTGATCAAGCCGGAGATGACGGACGAGGTGCTGCAGGCGCACGCCGACAAGCGCAGCGCCTTCTTCGCCGACGGCCAGGTCGACGTGTCGCTGCTGCCGTTCCAGGCGCGCAACCCGAAGAGCGGCGCCTGGGAGCCGGACGGCATGGCCGCGGCCAAGACCCGCTGCGAGGCGGCGTTCGCGGCGCTCGAGAAGAAGGCGATCACCTTCGACCAGGCGATCGACCAGCACCGCGAGTTCTTCGCCAACGACGAGAAGAAGGGGCGCCTCGGCCTGCTGCCGCTGAACCAGCTGCGCCAGCAGCTGCGCGAGAGCGAGTTCACCCAGCTGCTCGACGGCTTCTCGCTGGCCGAGTTCCTGTTCTTCGAGGCCGAGGTCGGCAAGACGATCGGTCCGATCCAGGGCCCGGACGGCTGGTTCATCGCGCGCGTCAACACGCGCACGCCGGCGCGTCGCAAGATCGACGTCAAGAACGAGCGCGAGCGCGAGCTGGTCCGCGAGGACTTCCTCACCGTGCGCTTCCTCGACTGGGCCCGCGAGGTCGTCGGCCGCGCCAAGTTCGAGTGATGCTGCCGCGCGTCCCCGGCTAGCGAAGCTCGCCTGAGAGGACGCGCTGCCTGCCCGAGGGTGCAGGCTCGGTTCCTCGGCCCCCGTGCTCTAGCATGGCGGGCCTGTGACGGAACCCTCCGATTCGCGCGCCAGCATGCGGGCGCTGTTGCAGCGGCTCTGGGCCGCGATCCGGCGCTACAAGGGCATGGTCGCGACCATGCTCGTCTTCGGCTTCTTCGAGGCGGCGTTCACCAAGCTGCCGTTCGTGCTGGTGAAGCCGCTGATGGAGGAGATGGCGAAGAAGGAACCGAAGGTGGATGCGCCACCCGTCGAGGAGACCCCGCGCGGCATGTTCGCCTGGGTCGCAGAGCTCGGCGAGTCGTTCGACGCCTGGCTGCGTGTCTTCGCGAGCGACATGGCGCAGGCCTTCGGCTACGCGTTCGAGGGTGAGCACGCCGGCATGAACGTCGTCGTCGCCTGCGGCGTGATCGCCATCGTCTGCGGTCTGCTGGGGGCGGTGACGATCTACTACGTGCAGACGATCTCGCGCCTGTTCGCGATCCGCATCGTCGCCGACCTGCGCGGCGAGCTGGCCCGCCACTTCCTGCACCTGCCGGTGCGCTACTTCGGCCGCCAGCGCATGGGCGACCTGATCAGCAAGGTGACCAACGACACGCAGGTCATGCAGCGCTCCTTCGAGCTGGCCAGCGACAACGTCGTCGTCGACCCGCTGATGATCCTGTTCAACATCGGCATCCTGGCCGTCTACGTGCCGCAGGCGCTGTTGGTGCTCGTGGTGATGGTGCCGGCGATGGTGATCCCGCTGTATCGCCAGGGCAAGCGCGTCAGCAAGCGCAGCAGCAAGAGCCTGCAGGCGATGGGCGAGACCACCGAGTCGTTGAACCAGATCCTGAACGGCATCCGCACGGTGAAGGCGTTCCAGCTCGAGGCGCCGATGCTGCGCGACTTCGAGGCGACGACGGCGACGTTCCTGCAGCGCGCGCAACACATGCTGCGCGCGAAGGGGCGGTCGATGGCGCAGACGTTCGTCGGCTACCAGCTCGGTTTCGGGGTGCTGCTGGTGATGCTCGGCTACGTCGTGCTGGTGCAGGAGAAGATCAACTTCAGCGACGTCGCGCTGGTCATCATGCCGTTGGCGACGACCTACCAGCACGTGAAGCGCCTGACGCGCAGCTACCACGTGCTGATGGAGTCGGCGGGTGCCTTGCAGGGCATCGAGAAGATCCTGCACGAGCCGGTCGATCAGGCGGCGGCCGGCGGGCGATCGGTTGCCACGGTGCGCGGCGAGATCGAGCTGCGGGACGTCGGCTTCTCGTACGGCGGCGAACCGGTGCTGCGTGGCCTCAGCCTGCACGTTCCCGCGGGCAAGACGGTGGCGCTGGTCGGTGAGTCGGGCAGCGGCAAGACCACCACGGTCGACCTGATCCAGCGCTTCCACGAGCCGACGCACGGCAGCATCCGCATCGACGGCCAGGACCTGCGCGAGCTCAAGCTCGCCGACTACCGCGCGCACACGGCGGTGGTCAGCCAGCAGTCCTTCCTGTTCAACGCGACGATCCGCGCCAACATCGAGTGCGGCAAGCCGGGCGCGTCGCAGGCCGAGATCG
Source organism: Planctomycetota bacterium (assembly GCA_947455805.1). Lineage (GTDB taxonomy): Bacteria > Planctomycetota > UBA1135 > UBA1135 > UBA2386 > UBA2386. The sequence continues at coordinate 1,295 of CANGSN010000011.1, read as the reverse complement.
AGGCGGCGGCGCGCGCGGCGAACATCCACGAGTTCATCGTGTCGCTGCCGCTCGGCTACGAGACCATCGTCGGCGAGCGCGGCGGCAACCTGTCCGGCGGCCAGCAGCAGCGCATCGCCATCGCGCGCGCGATCGTGCGCGATCCGGCGATCCTGTTCCTCGACGAGGCGACATCGGCGCTCGACTCCGAGAACGAGCGGCTGGTGCAGAAGGCGCTCGACGCGGTGCGCAAGGGCCGCACGTCGATCGTCATCGCGCACCGCCTGTCGACGATCGTCGGCGCCGACCAGATCGTCGTGCTCGAGAAGGGGCGCGTGGTCGAGACCGGTACCCACGACCAGCTGTTCGCCAAGAGCGGCGTCTACCGCCGCATGTTCGACGCCTACGCCAGCGGCACGATGCCGCCAGCGTCCCCGGATGGGCCGGCTGCCGATGGCCAGGCTGCCGGCGGCTCGCCCGCCGAGTCGGTGTCAGGCGGGGCCCAGTAGGGCGACGACCGTCGCGCGCATCGCTTCACCGCGGCCGATCGCGTCGACCTTCTCGCCGGTCTTGCCCTTGATGTTGACCCGGTCGACGGGCAACTCGAACAGCTCGGCGAGGTGCTTGCGCATCTCGGCGCGGCGCGGTTTCAACTTCGGCGTCTCGGTCTCCAGCACGCAGTCGAGCGACAGCACGCGCAGGCCGCGCTGGCGCACCTGCAGCATCGTCGCGCGGCAGAACTCGCTCGAGGGCCGGTCCTTGTTGGCCGGGTCGCGGTCCGAGAACAGCGTGCCGAGGTCGTCGAGGCCGGCGGCGCCGAGCACCGCGTCGCAGGCGGCGTGCAGCACGGCGTCGCCGTCGCTGTGGCCGAGCGGGCCGGCGTCGGCGTCGAAGCGCACGCCGGCGACCATGCACGGGCGGCCGGGGGCGAGGCGATGCACGTCGATGCCGAGGCCGATGCGGGGGAGGTCGTTCATGCCGATGCGGAGGCCAGGATCGCGGCGGCCAGAGGCAGATCCTCGGGGCGCGTGATCTTCAGGTTGTGCGGGCTGCCGGGCACGATCGCGACCGGTTCGCCGAGGTGTTCGACCAGCGACACGTCGTCGGTGCCTTCGAAGCCGGTGGTCTGCGCGTGCTGCATGGCCCGGGCCAGCAGTTCGCGGCGAACGACCTGCGGCGTCTGCGCCAGCCAGACGTCGGTGCGGTCGAGGGTCGTCGCCACCATGCCGGCGCGGGCGCGCTTCAGCGTGTCCGGGGCCGGGATCGCCAACAAGGCGGCGCCGTGCGCGGCGGCGGCGGCGACGCAGGCGCGGGCG
>CANGSN010000010.1 GCA_947455805.1 Planctomycetota bacterium | reverse complement strand
GAACGCCCGGACGACCGCCAGTTGTGGCCGTCGGCGGGCTCGCTGCGTCCGCCGCGCTGGCCATGGTGGTTGCTCGCCGCGGCCACGGTCGTCGCCGCCGACGTGGCGTGTCGTCTCGCCGGAGGGCCCGGGTTGCCGTTCCCCTGGCCAGGGTTCGGTCGCTGACGCGCTCGCCGCGCGAGGTCCTGCGCCCGGGCGTTGCCGCGGTCGCGACGATGCGCAACGATGTGCTCGCCCCCTCGATTCCGATGCCCAAGAAGCTGCAACGCAAGATCCCTGCCCCGAAGTCGGCAGCCGTGGCCACCGCGGCGTCGCCGGGCGCCGCCGGCGGCGGTGGCGGATTCTCGTTCGGTCGTTCGCGCGTGACCGCGCGCGTGCTGGCCGAGTTCACCGGCCAACTCGCGGTGCTGCTGAACGCCGGCATCCCGATCACCAAGAGCCTGCGCATCCTCGAAGGACAGATGCCGAAGGGGCCGATGAAGCGCATCGCCGCGCAGCTGGTCGAGGACGTCGAGGGCGGCACCGCGCTGTCGGAGGCGATGCAGAAGCACGACATGGTGTTCGACGCGCTCTACACCAACATGGTGCGCGCTGGCGAGGCCGGTGGTGTGCAGGAGGAGATCCTGAACCGCTTGAGCGGCTTCCTGACCAGCAGCGAGGCGATCAAGTCGCGCGTGAAAGGGGCGCTGGCCTACCCGGTGGCGATCTTGGTCGTGGCGCTGGCCGTGCTGCTGCTGGTGTTTGCGTTCGTGATCCCGAAGTTCAAGCAGATCTTCGAGTCCACGGTGAAGGGGGAGATGCACTGGACCACCAAGTCGGTGATCGCGATCGGCGAACACCTGCAGTTCTGGTGGTGGATCTACCTGGTGTCGGCGCTGCTGCTGTTCCTGCTGCACCGCGTGCTGCTCGGTCGCGTGCTCGGCTACCGCTCGGTCATGCACCGGGTGGCGTTGCGCATGCCGCTGTTCGGCCGGCTCGTGCACAAGAGCCTCGTCGCCCGCTTCGCGCGCACGTTCGGCACACTGATCCAGAGCGGTGTGCCGCACCTCGACGCGCTCGACATCCTGCAGGCGTCGACCAAGAACGTGCACATGAAGTCGGCCGTCGCCGGGGTGCAGTCGTCGATCCGCGAGGGTGCCGGCTTCGCCGTGCCGATGGGCGAGAGCGGCATGTTCGACGACATCGTCGTCAACATGGTCGACGTCGGCGAGCAGACCGGCGAGCTCGACCGCATGCTGTCGAAGGTCGCCGACCGTTACGAGACCGAGGTCGACCGCACGATCGACACCACGTTCAAGCTGATCGAGCCGATCATGCTGGTGTTCCTGGCCGTGGTCGTCGGCTTCATCGTCTTCGCGCTGTTCATGCCGCTGCTGACGATGATGCAGTCGATCGGCAAGCGGTGACGCGGATGGACGGCTGCTGGCTCGCTGTGGGTGGGTGGCACGCGGTGGGCGGCTGGCGCGGCGTCGGGGGCGGGCGCTGACGTGTCCCTGGTCTGGCGCATCCTGCTGCTCGCGCTGTTGCTGAACGCGCTGACCGTCGGCGGGGTGCAGGTCGCCGTGCACCTGGCGCAGCAGCACTGGTTCGACAACCAGCGCAGCATCGTGCAGCAGAGCGTGGGCAACTCGTTCGCCGAGCTCGAACGCGTCTACTCGCCGTCGGCGCTGCGCGACGCCGCCGTCGACGCCGCGGTGGTGCGGCGGCTGGTGACCGTGCAGGCGCCGCGCGACCTCTACGACGACGTGGTCGTCACCAGCGGCCGGCCGCCGTACGACGGGGTCTACCTGAATCCTCACGGCGCCGTGCATCGCGACCCGGACGAGTTCCCGCAGGGCGTCGTCGCCGCCGGCATGGTGCAGGCGCGCGAACTGGACGGCGGCCTGCTGCCGGTCGCCGACGGTTACTGCCGCGCGCTGCGCAAGGACGGCGAGGTCGTCGGCTACCTGTGGTTCCGGCCGCGCGTGCGGGCGCAGCTGCCGACGGCGCTGCCGCTGTGGACGTCGGTGTTCGGCGTCGCCGCGTCGTCGTTGCTTTTCGGCGCCGTGCTTTTCCTGGTCGTCGTGCGCACCGTGCGGCGACCGCTGCAGACGCTCGGCGCGGCGGCGACTGCGGTCGGGCGCGGCGACTACGACGCGCCGTTGCCGACCGGGCGCGCGGTGCCGGAGCTCGAGCCGCTGCTGGCGTCGTTCCGCGGCATGGCGAAGCAGGTGCGCGACCACACGCAGACGCTGGAGCAGGCGGTGCGGGAGGCGGTCGAGCAGACGAAGCAGAAGGAGCGTGCGCTGGTGCTGAGTTCGCGCCTGGCGAGCATCGGCACCTTGGCCGCAGGCGTCGCCCACGAGATCAACAACCCGATCGGCGGTATGCAGAACGCCGTCAACCGGCTGCTGCAGGCACCCGACCTCAGCGACAAGCAGCGCACCTACCTGCAGCTGGTGCTCGACGGCCTGCAGCGCATCGCCCGCACGGCGCGCCGACTGCTCGACTTCTCGCCGCGGGCGAAGGCGCCCGGCAGCTTCTCGCTGTCGCTGCCGATCGACGGTGCGCGCGCGTTGGTCGAGCATCGGCTGCAGCGTGCGGGCGTGCAGTTCACCGTCGACGTGCCGAAGGATCTGCCGCCGGTGCACGGCGACGCGCACGAGATCCAGCAGGTGATGCTGAACCTGCTGCTCAACTCGCTCGATGCGCTGGAGTCGCGCGGCACGGGCGGCGCCATCACCGTGCGCACCGAGCGGCAGGGCGATCGGCTGCACGTGCGCGTCGACGACGACGGCCCCGGCATGGATCCGAAGGACCTGCCGCGCGTGTTCGATCCGTTCTTCAGCAAGAAGGATCGGCCCGACGCCAGCGGGCTCGGCATGTTCATCTGCTACTCGATCGTGCAGAATCACGGCGGCGAGATCGGTGTCGACTCGCGGCCCGGTGAAGGGTTCCACGTGCACATCGTGCTGCCCCTCGATTCGGCGGCATGACCGCCGAATCCCGCGGCGCTGGAGCGCGTGCTGGGCTGGCCGTCAGTTCGCGCTTTCGCAGCCCGAGTAGAGCCAGACCTGGTTCTTGCCGCGGCGCTTGGCTTCCTGCAGCGCGCGGTTGGCGTTGCGACGCAGGGTGTCGACGCTGCCGGTGCCGCGGCCGTCGTAGCTGTCGATGCCGACCGAGACGGTGACCTGGCGCTGGTAGGAGCCTTTGGCCACGACCATGCCGGAGATGCGTTGGCGGATGCGCAGCGCGGTCTGCACGGCTTCGGCCGGGCTCGTCTGCGGCAGCAGCACGCAGAACTCGTCGCCCCCGAAGCGAGCCGCGAAGTCGGTCTCGCGCACGTTCGACTTCAGCGCCTCGGCGACGCGCCGCAGCACTTCGTCGCCGAACGCATACTCGGTGGTGTCGTTGACGCCCTTGAAGTTGTCGACGTCGATCAGCATCAGCGAGAGCGGGTTCTGGTGTCGCTGCGCGCGCTTCCACTCGAGGCCGAGGATGCGCTTCATGTAGAGCTCGGAGGTCAGCCCGGTCTTGAAGTCGATGCTGACCTGGCTCTCCAGCTGCCTCGCGCGCACGTGCAAGCCGCGCACGCGTGTCCGCGTCTGCAGCGCCAGGTCGACGCGGTGCAGGCACTCCGTCGGCGAGCTCGGCTTCAACACGAAGTCGCGGAACGGCACGCGCGCGTGCCGGGCATCGGCCAATGCCTGCAGGTCCTCGACCAGCAGGATCACCGGCACCGGGTCGTCGTCGCGCTGAAGGCCCTCCAGAAGTTCGAGTTCGACGCCGCCCGCGCACAGAACCAGCGGGTTCAGCAAGACCACGTCCGGTCGCAGCTCCGACACCAGCCGATGGCTCTGGGCCAACGAGTCGCCGACGTGCACCTCGTAGCCATTGCGCGCCAATGCCGTGCAGAGATCCCCCAGGGGATCGCGATTGTGGTTCATGACCAGCACGACCTGGGTGCCCCGGCTCGGCGAGCCGTCGGTGTCCGACCCTGGCGTCATCGCCGCAGTGTCGGGGCGCGCGGCGGCTGTGGCCAGGGGGGGGGTGGCTCGTTGCAGGCTCTCCAAGGATGGCTCGGACACGGCGGGGGTGCGGAGGTCTGTCGAAGCGAGTCCGCTGGCTCGCTGGCGAGGGGAGTGACAGGGCTCGGAGTCTAGCCTCGCCGCGGGGCGGGGGAAGAGGGCATGGAAGCCCTGCTTCTGCGGCGGATCGGGGCTGGCTGCCGGTCCTGCCTTGACGGGGGGGCGTTCGTCTCTACAATCTTCGGCCCTTTCTGTTTCGACCGCCGGCCCCCTTGGCCGACCGTTCGCGAGAGACTGCCGCTAGCAGACACCGTAGGCAAGCAAACCCACCGCAGGCAAGGAGCCGACCCGCACGTGCCGCTCGTAACCGCACAAGAGTTGATCGACGCAGGCGTCCACTATGGCCACCAGGCCAGCCGCTGGAACCCGAAGATGAAGCCCTTCATCCACGGCAAGCGGCACAAGATCCACGTGATCAACCTGGAGGAGACGATCCGCGGCCTGTACCGCGCGACGCACTTCTTGCGGCACGTCGCCGCGACCGGCGCGCAGATCATGTTCCTCGGCACGAAGAAGCAGATCCGCCCGGTGGTCGACGCCGAGGCGAAGAAGTGCAGCATGCCGCCCGTCACCGAGCGCTGGATCGGTGGCACCCTGACCAACTTCGCCACCGTGCGCGAGCGTCTGGCTCGCCTGATCGAGCTCGAGCAGCTCGAGGCCACGGGCGGCATCGAGAAGTACAAGAAGAAGGACCAGTCGACGATGCGCCGCGAGATGAAGCGCATCCGCCGCAACCTGGAAGGCGTGCGCGACCTGCACGGTCTGCCGGGTGCGCTGATCGTCGTCGACCCGCGCCGCGAGGACAACGCCATGCGCGAAGCCAAGCGCATGAACGTGCCGGTCGTCTGCGTGCTGGACACCGACTGCGATCCCTCGCTCGCCGACATCGTCATTCCCGCCAATGACGATGCGATGAGCTCGGTGCAGTTGATCCTCGGCAAGCTGTCCGAGGCGATCATGGAAGGTCGCAAGCAGTGCGATGAGTCGACGCTGCGCGACGCCCAGCGCACGGCCTCGGACGACGTCCGCAACCGTCAGGCGCAGGGTCGCCGGAGCACGGAAGGCCGCGACGGTGGTGGCCGTGGTCGTGATGGCGGTCCGCGTCGCGGTGGTCCTGGCGGCCCCGGCGGTCGTCGTGGTCCGGGTGGCCCAGGCGGTGGTGGCGGCGGTGGTGGTCGATTCCAGTCCGGCGGCCACGCCGACTCGGTTTCGGTCGGTGCGGAGCGCGACGCCGCTGGCGACGCGCCTGCGGCGGCCCCGACGGCGTGAGTCGGTGGATCGCGTGAGTCGGCTGGCGGCGTCAGTCGCCGTCGGCCCGACGTCTTCCAGTCCGGTGCGGCTCGCTTGCGAGCGTCGGCCGCACCGCCCTCCCTGGCGCATCCGGTAGCGCCTCTGCTCGCCGTAGCCCGCGCGACGGTCGGGCACCTTCAGCTCAATCCGCGGCGAAAGGCCGCCCTAGACGAGAACGACAATGACGGAAATCGATGCCAAGACGGTGATGCGCCTGCGCGAGATGACGGGCGCTCCGATGATGGACTGCAAGGCCGCCCTGAAGGAGTCGTCGGGCGACTTCGACAAGGCCAAGGACATCCTGCGCAAGAAGGGCAAGCAGCTCGCCGACAAGGCGTCGGGCCGCGAAGTGAAGGAGGGGCTCGTCTACGCCTACCAGCACCACAACGGCAAGCTGGCCGTGCTGGTCGAGGTCGCCTGCGAGACCGACTTCGTCGCCAAGAACGAGGACTTCAAGGCCTTCTGCCGCGGCGTCGCGCTGACGGTTGCTGCCTACAGCCCGGCGTTCCTCAACCGCGAGACGGTGTCGGCCGAGGCGATCGCCAAGGAACGCCAGATCGTCACCGAGATGGCGGCCGAGTCGATGAAGGGCAAGCCGCAGTCGGTGATCGACAAGGCCGTCGAGGGCCGCCTCGACAAGTTCTACGCCGAGAAGTGCCTGATGGAGAAGCAGTACGTGCCCGACGACAGCAAGACCGTCGAGCAGGTGCGCACCGAGCTGGTCGGCAAGATCGGCGAGAACATCCAGGTCCGGCGCTTCGTGCGCATGGATCTCGGCGGCTGAGAGCTCGAGCAGAAATCATGCTACGGGCTCTCAGCAGCATGTTTGGCGGCTGCGTTCGCAGCCGCGCAGAGGCTTCGAGAGGATTCTCTCTCAGCCTCTGATCGGCGGATCGCTGCCGGCGCTCGCAGCGCCGGCAGGGAAGGGCGCGGCCAGCGTCGCCCTGGTTGCACGTGCGACCGGAGACGGCCGCTGCACGCGGCCGTCGGCGTTTCCGGCGCACCTCGCCGTCGCCGCTGCTTCGAGTTGTGCGCGATCGTTGCGCCGTCGACGCGGCTGTGCATGATCGATTGTGCGTGCTCCGCGCGAGCAGGGCCGAGCCACCGGCCCGCCGCCGCGGACCCGCGTGCCGACCAACATGCCGAACTCCGCCAAGCCCGCTTCCGAACCGCCCCGCAACGTCAAGCGCATCCTGCTGAAGATCAGCGGCGAGAGTCTCGGCGACGACCACGGCGGCGTGTCGCCGCAGGTGGTGGCGACGGTGGCGGCGCAGATCGCGCGCGTGCACCGCCTGGGGGTCGAGGTCGCGGTGGTCTGCGGCGGCGGCAATCTGCTGCGTGGCGCCGAGTTCGCCAAGCTGGGAACCAATCGCGCGACCGCCGACCACATGGGCATGCTGGCCACCGCGATCAACGCGTTGGCCCTGCAGGACGGTCTCGAGCGCGCCGGCATCGAGACCCGCGTCGCCTGCGCCGTCGAAGTGAAGTCGATGATGGAGCCCTACATCCGCCGCCGCGCGATTCGCCACCTCGAGAAGGGCCGGGTGGTGATCCTGGCCGGCGGCACCGGCAATCCGTATTTCACGACCGACACCGCCGCGGCGCTGCGCGCCACCGAACTCGGCGCCGACGCGATCTTCAAGGCGACCAAGGTCGACGGCGTCTACACCGCCGACCCGGCGAAGGATCCGCACGCGAAGAAGTTCGACCGCATCAGCTTCCAGGAAGCCCTGAGCCGCGACCTGCGCGTCATGGACCGCACCGCGTTCACACTCTGCATGGAGAACCGGATGCCGATCATGGTGTTCGACATGTTCGTCGAGGGCAACATGGAGCGGGCCGTGCGCGGCGAGGACATCGGCACCTGGGTGCACTGAGCTGTTCGCCCCTTGGGCGAACAGCTCAGCGATTGCCCAGACGCCGCAACGCGGGGCCCATCGACCGCGAGCCTGGCGCATCCAGCCCCGCTGCGTCGTCGCCTTCGAAGGCCGCGCTCCAACCGGTCGCGCGGGCTCGGATCGAGCTTTCGCCGCACGCTGGCGCTAGATTGCGAAGGGCGCTCGCCGGCCTTCGCCGCGGGCCTCAACTTCGCATGGATCCCTACGCCTCGATCATCAACGATCTCAAGCAGAAGACCGACAAGACGCTGAAGCACTTGAAGGAGCAGCTCGCCAGCATCCGCACGGGGCGCGCTTCGCCGGCGTTGGTCGACACGATCCGCGTCGAGTATTACGGCACGATGACGCCGCTGCAGCAGATCGCGCACGTGTCGGTGCCGGAGCCGCGCATGCTGACGATCAAGCCGTTCGACGGTTCGCCGCAGGTGGTCAAGGACATCGAGAAGGCGATCCAGAAGTCGGACCTCGGCCTCAATCCCCAGTCGGACGGCAAGATGCTGCGGCTGACGATGCCGCCGCTGTCGGGCGAGCAGCGCCAGAAGCTCGTCGTCAAGGTCAAGGACCTGGTCGAGCAGAATCGCGTGGCGCTGCGCAACGAGCGCCGCGACGCCAACAAGCTGGCCGACCAGATGAAGAAGGACGGCAAGCTGACCGAGGACCAGTGCAAGAAGGCGCACGAGGCGATCGACAAGGAGCTCAAGGCGCACGAGCAGAAGCTCGACGAAGCGCTGCGCACGAAGTCGAAGGAGATCCTCGACGAGTGACCGCGGCGGCGGTGCCGTCGCCTGCGCGAGCGCCATGCAACACCGGTCGCAATGGGCTCTCCGGGACCCTTGCGCCGCGCGCGGTGCCGCGGTTTCATCCTTGCCCCCGCGGGGGCGTAGCTCAGCCGGTAGAGCAGCGGCCTTTTAAGCCGTAGGTCGCAGGTTCGATCCCTGCCGCCCTCACCACCGCTGCACAACATCTCGTGCCCATGATCGCCCCGAACTTCCTCGCCATGCTCGTCTGCCCTGCCACGAAGCAACCGCTGCGCGAGGCGACGGCGGCCGAGCTGTCGCGGCTGCAACAGGCCATCGCCGCCGGCGCGGCGAAGAACCGCGGCGGCGCCCAGGTCGCCGAGCCTTGCCAAGGGGCGTTGGCGACCGTGGACGGTCATTGGTTCTACCCCGTGCAGGACGGTATCCCGATCCTGCTGTCCGCCGAGGCGATCGCGGCGACCGCCGTCGCGCGCTGACTTCTTCTTTACGCCCCCTCGCTGGCTGCTGCGGCGCCAGCGGCCAGTATCCTCCGACATTCCCATGGCCAACCCTCCGGCCCCGACCCCCAACGCCTCCGGTCCCGCCCCGACGCAAGAGGCCTTCGACGAACTCTCGGGCGTCTACGGCTTCTTCCGGCGCCACCAGAAGAAGATCCTCTACACGGCAGGCCTGTTCACGCTGTTGACGTTCTCGATCGCGGACCAGATCCAGAGCTCGGTGCGCAACGCCTCGCTGCCGACCTCGGTCCGCGGCAGCATCCAGGTGAACGGCAAGTCGGTGGACGTGCTCGAGGAGGACATCGAAATGGGGCGCCGTGTCGCGATGGCGATGACGCCGCGCAACTCCACGGCGCCGGCGCTGCCCAGCAGGGCGGACTACCGGCAGACCCAAGGTGGCGGCATCGCGGTCCAGTGGTTCAGTCCCGTGCTGCCGCAGATCGGCGGCGGTGACAGCGAATCGGAGCCGGACACCGTCTACGGCCTGTTGCGGCGAGCGGCGATCGTCGAAGGCTTGGAGTTGCCTTACGGGGAGGCCGATCAAGCCATCGCCTCCTACCTCAAGGTCGCCGGGGAATCCGGCATGTTGCAGTCGTCGCCGAAGACTCCGGAGCAACTGGCCGTCGCCGTCGGCATGCCGTCGTTCGCCGCCTACCGGCAGGTGGTGGCGGAAGCACTGCGCATCGGCTCCTACATCAAGCTGCAGACGCTTGGCCTCGACGTTTCCGATGCCAACGTGTTGCAGCTGCTGCTCGCCGACAAGGAGAAGATCGCGTTCCGCGTCGCGTCGTTCGACGAGAAGAAGCTGAAGGCCGACCTGCAGACTGCCTCGAAGCTGACCGAGGAGGATCTGCGCAAGTGGTTCGACGGCAAGGGCGACCGTGAGAAGCAGACCATGCAGGCCTACGACCTGCCGCGCGCCAAGCTGCACTTCGCGGCGGCCCTGCTGGGCGACGGGCAGTTCTCGGCGGAGCAGTGGCAGGCCGACCTGTTGAAGGACTTCACGATCACCGACGACCAGCTGCGCAACTACTACGAGCAAGAGAAGGATGCGCGCTACAAGCTCGAGAACGGCGAGTTCAAGCCGTTCGACGACGCCGCGGTGAAGACGGAGCTGACGCGCCTCGTGCAGGCCGAGCACGTCATGAACCAGCTGCTGGGCCGCGTTCGCGAGAAGCAGGTCGAGCACCTGAAGGCGGCGACTGACGAGATGACTCGCACGCAGACCGAGCTGGCGACGTTCAACACGACGGTCAGCGAGCTCACGGCGGCCAGGGCCACGAAGGAGGCCGAAGCGCTGGCGAAGGAGAAGGATCTCACCGCCAAGCCCGACGACGCGGCGCTGAAGGCCGAAGTCGAGGCGTTGCAGGCCACGTTGGCGAAGGCCGCCGAGGACGTCACCAAGGCCGAAGTCGACCAGAAGGCGAAGCAGGCGGCGGTGACCGCGGCCGAGGCGGCACTGAAGGCCCAGCGCGAGTCGTTCGACCTGCCGACCGTGTTCAAGGACCTGGTCAAGGACAAGCAGGGCTTCGAGGTCCGCTCGATGACCGAGATGAAGAACGGCGAGCAGCTGGTCGACCTCGACGCCTGCGGCGTCGGCCTCGGCAAGTGGCCACTGGCCGGCAAGTTCATGACGCTGCAGAACAAGGGCGACCTCGGCAGCGTCGTCGGCCGCGCCAAGAACGGCGTGTTCCTGCTGCAGGCGATCGAGATCGACAGCAAGCCGCTGAAGGCCTGGGACCAGCTGAAGCCGCTGGTCGAAGGCGCCTACTTCACCGAAGAGGCGAAGAAGCAGGCCGAGGAGAAGCGCAAGGCGATGGAGGCAGCGCTGCTGCGCCTCGCCAAGGAGAAGCTGAAGGACAAGGTCGCCGAGATCGAGGGCAAGAAGCAGGCGCGCATCGACGAGAAGGTCGCGGCCTGGGAGAAGCAGCTCACCGAAGACGTGGCCGGCGCGGAAGCGATGCTGGCGAAGCCGGGGCTCGGCCAGCTGCCGCGCCGCGACTTCGAAGCGAAGCGCGACAGCAGCAAGCGCCGGCTCGAGGGCAAGGTCGAGCAGACGAAGGCGTTCGAGAACGAGGTGACCAAGCTGATCGAGCGCGAGATCGCCGACGAGGCCAAGAAGGTCTACGGCGACGTGCTCGATGCGGCCGCGGCCGAAGCCGGCTTCACGGTCGCCGACTGGGGCCCGTTCCCGCGCGAGTTGTCGCAGCGGCCGCGCTTCCAGAAGTCGTTCGACCCGACCATCGTCTACCTCTGGCAGACCCAGTCGAAGGCCAAGAAGGGCGATGCGACCGGCTTGCTGCAGGACTTCGCCAACGGTCGCTACCACGTCGCGGTCTGCACCCAGGTCGCACCGCTCGAGCCGCAGGACCTGACGCGTCGCGAGTTCGAGGCCCTGCGCCAGTCCGACGAGGACGGGTTCGCGCGCATGATGCAGGGTGGGGCCTTCGCCCAGGCCTTCACGATCGAGGCGGTCGGCAAGCGCTACGACTGGAAGCCGGCGGTTGGCGAGCAGATCGTGGGCAAGTCGGCCGACAAGCCCGCGGAGAAGCCCGCCGACAAGCCTGCGGACAAGCTTGCCGACAAGCCTGCGGACAAGCCCAAGTGACTGGCCCGAAGTGACGGAGCTCCGACGGCGTCGGCTCCGAGTCCCGGGGCCCTGAGTCCCGTGACCCTGGGTGAAGGGGCCCTCAGTGCGGTCGAGCGGCGCCGGTGCAGGTCGCCGCTGCGACCCGCCTCAGCAGGGCTCGGCGACGACGATCATCTCGTCGTGCGGGTTGACGTAGAGGTTGCAGCGGCGCAGCAGCGCCAGCGGCTTCGCCAGCAGCCCGGCAACCTTGCCCAGCCGTCCGGCGCGTTCGGCCAGGAAGCCGAACGACACATACTTGCCAGCGTGCGCCGGGCCCAGGTGCAGCACCTTGAAGCCGCAGTCGGCGAGCAGGCGGCGGATCGTCTGCGGGTCGAAGTGGTAGAGGTGCTCGTCGTGCTTGTAGTGGTGCCAGCGCGGGCCGAGCAGCCGCGCCCAACGTGACGCGACGTTCTGCGTCTCGAGCAGGAACCGGCCGCCCGGCTTGATCAGTTCGCGCACGCGCCGCAGCACCGGCTGTGGTTCTGGGATGTGCTCGACGACGTCCCACATCGTCACCAGGTCGAACGACGCCGGTTTGTGGTCCATCGCCGCCACCGCATCGTCGAGCGTGCCGATGTGCACGCGGTCCTGGCCGAGCGCCTTCACCGCTTCGACGGCGATCGCCTGCGACAGCTCGACGCCGTGCACGTCGTGCCCGTGTTCCTTGGCGATGCGCAGGAAGTAGCCCGCGGCGCAGCCGACGTCGAGCACGCGGCCGTTCGCCGGCAGCCAGCGCGACACGAGGCGCATGCGGCGACGGAACGTCTTCAGGTAGAGCGCCGATTCGCTGGCGTAGTCGGCGTAGCCGCGCTGCTTCGGGTTGGTGCTCTTCCAGTAGCCTTCGTCGTAAACCGCCTTCAACGCTTCGCCCTGCAGGCGCGGCGTCACGTAGGTGAGGCCGCACTGGCTGCAGGTGACGACGCGGAACGGACCGTCCTGGAACTTCAGCGTGCGTTCGCTGCTGCCGCACAGCTGGCAGTGCGGGACCTCGGCCGAATGCGACATCGCCGCCGGCGAGACTTCGTGCTTGGAGCCGCTGCTGGGGGCCTGCATGGCGGTTCAGGACTTCGGCGTCGGGTTTGGGGGCGCCGGCTGGCCGACCTGGCGCACGGGGGCGCCGCGCTCGAGGAAGCGCTTCCGGCAGATCGTCTTGAACATCTTCCAGGCGGTGCGCGCCTGCCGGCCGAACGTGTCCGAGTGCTTCGATTCGCCGCCCATGCGGCTGCCGTAGGTCACCGGCACTTCGATCACGCGGCAGCGTTCCTGCAGGGCTGCGCACATCATCTCCGGCGAGAACGCTGGGCCGGCCTGCGACAGGCGATGACGGATGCGCTCGAAGGTCGCCCGCGACAGCGCGCGGAACGTACAGCCGACGTCGGTGAAGCGCGGCTCGGCCGGGCGCAGCCAGCACAGCTGCAGGAACTTGGCCATGAAGACGTTCCCCCAGCGCAGCATGAAGCGCATGTTGGCGCCCTGCTCGACCATCTGCCGGGTCGTGCGCGTGCCCATCACCATGTCGGCGTCGTCGAGGTAGACCAGCAGCTTGACGACGTCGCGGGCGCGGAAGCTGCCGTCGGCCTCGACCAGCACCAGCAGGTCGCCCTTCGCCGCCGCCATGCCGGCCAGCAGCGCCGAGCCGTAGCCCGGGCGGCTCTCGGCGACGACCCGCGCGCCGGCGGCCGTGGCGAATTCGGCCGTGCGGTCCTTGCAGTTGTTGTCGACGACGACGATCTCGTCGAGGTGCGGTTCCTGGCGGAACTCCTCGACGACCTGGCGAATCGTCTCCTCCTCGTTGTAGGCGGGGATGACGAGCGAGACGGTCCGGTGGCGGAACATGCGGGGCGGAGAAGGATAGCGCGCCGTGGACGCGGTGCTATCCCGTCCGTGCCAGCGGGCTTGCGTGAAGTTGCGATGAACCCATGGCGCCGAGGTTCCGTTTGCACTCGCCGGACGTCCCGCTCAACTCATCCTCCGCATGGTCCTCCGTCTGTCCTGCATCCTTCTCGGTCTGTTCGTGTTGGCCCCGGACCTGGTCTGCGCCCAGGGCCAGAGTGCTTCCGGCCAGAGTGCACCCGGCCAGGGCGCTGCGGTGCGCAAGAAGGGCGCCTTGTGGAAGGGCGAGGTCGACGACCTCGTCGGCGTGCTGACGCGCGCCGCCCGCGCCGCCAACGCCCCGGCGATCGGCGGCGACTCGGTCGAAGCGACGGCGAAGCTGCTGGCGGCGATGGCGCGCTGCCACCGCCGCTACTACTTCCCGGGTGACGTGCCGCTGGTGACGCGCAGCGTCGAGTTCCTGATCAAGAACCGGCGCACCGACGGCAGCTTCGGCGACGCCGCCGCGACCACGTGGACGCTCGACGTGTTGCAGTCGCTACCGCTCGACGGCGCCACGTTCGCCGGTGAGATCGAGCCGGCGCGGCGCTGGCTCGAGGCCAAGGGCAGCAAGGCCAGCGAACCGTTCCGCGATCGGGTGCGGGCGGTGCTCGCCGACGTGCGCGCCGACGTGTTCCCGCAGCACCTCGGCGCCGCCGCCGCGAACAAGGCGAAGGAGTGGATCGCCGGTGGCAAGCCGGTGTCGCCGGTCGAGGCCGCCGACGTGCTGGTGCAGCTGGTCGCCTGCCAGGTGGCGAACGTCTCGCTCGACGAGACGCAGGATCCGCAGGCCGCAGCGCCCGCGGTGTGGACGGCGAGCCAGCAGAAGGCGTTCGCCTGGCTGCTGACCCAGCAGAAGGACGGCATCTTCTCGCTGAAGCTCGGCGAGACCTCGATCGCCGATCCGGCGATGACCGGGTTCGGCATGCTGGCGCTGCAGACGAAGCCGAAGGCGCAGCGCACCGCCGACGAGCAGCGCATCATCGACGCCGGCATGCGCTGGTTGCTCGGGGGCCAGAACGAGGACGGCACGTTCGGCGAGCGGCAGACCAACTACACGACCTGCGTCGTCGTCGGCGCGCTGGCGCGCTGGGGCGGCCCGGACGTGGCGCCGGCGCTGGCGAAGGCGCAGCGCGCGATCCTCGCGTTCCAGAACTGCGAAGCGAACGACTACCGCCCGGGCGATCGCGACTACGGCTCGATCGGCTACGGCAGCAGCCAGCGCGGCGACCTCAGCAACCTGCAGTTCTCGCTCGAAGCGCTGCGCGCGAGCGGCCTGCCGGCCGACCACGACGCCTTCCAGAAGGCGCTCGTGTTCCTGCAGCGCACGCAGAACCTGAAGGCGACGAACGACTTCCAGGGCAAGGTCCCGCACCCCGACAAGCGCGACGTGGTGCTCGACGCGCGGCCCGGCGACGACGGCGGTGCTGCCTACTACCCCGGCACCAGCAACGCCGGCTATGCGATCCAGCCCGACGGCACCGCGGTGCCGCGCAGCTACGGCTCGATGACCTACGCGCTGCTGAAGGCCTACACGCTGTGCGGCGTGCCGGCCGGCGACACGCGCGTCGTCGCCGCCGTGAACTGGATCCAGCAGAACTGGACGCTGGCGGTCAATCCGGGCGCCGACCCGGCACTCGGTGAGAAGGTCCAGTACCAGGGCCTGTTCTACTACTACATGGTGCTGGCGCAGGCGCTGTCGGCGATGCAGCTCGAGCACGTGCTCGTCACCAGCAAGAACGACAAGGGCGAGGTCGCGACCAGCAAGGTCGACTGGAAGAAGGCGCTGCGCGCGCAGCTCGAGGGCATGCAGCAGCAGGACGGCACCTGGATCAACGGCAAGAACGACCGCTGGATGGAGAACCTGCCGCTGCTGTGCACCTGCTACGCGCTGGCCGCCTTGGAGCGCTGCCAGTGAGCGAAGCCAACCTGGTGTTGCCGGCGATGCCGGCGTGGTTCCGCTTCGCGCACGGTACGGCGGCGCATCTCGGCGCCGTCGATCCGGCGAGCCGGCGCTGGTTCGACCTCGGCCCGCTCGACGTCGCGGTGTTGCTCGCGCGCGGTGACCTGCGCGCCGCCGACCTCGCCGCGCGCATGCAGCGGGCGCCGACGATGCCGCAGCCGTCGCAGTTCCTGAAGCCGGTGGCGCAGCCGGGCAAGATCCTGTGCCTGGCGAAGAACTACGTCGCCCACGCGCGCGAGTTCGGCGCCGAGGCGCCGCCGGAGCCGATCTTCTTCGCCAAGCTGCCCGACACGCTGGTCGCGCACGAGGAGCCGGTGGTGATCCCGCACTGGCTCGACACGCGCGTCGACCACGAGGCCGAACTGGCGCTGGTCCTCGGCTTCGCCGATCCGTCGGGCCGCGGCGCCAAGTACGTCGACGCCGCCGGCGCGCGCGCGCTGGTCGCCGGCTACACGCTGCTGAACGACGTCACCGCGCGCAAGCTGCAGGGCCAGGACCGCGACCAGAAGTACCCGTGGCTGCGCAGCAAGTCGCTCGACACGTTCTGCCCGTTCGGGCCGTTCGTGGTTCCGGCCGACGCGCTCGACGCGTCCGACCTGCGCATCACGATGCGCGTCAACGGCGTCGTCAAGCAGGAGGCGCGCACGCGCGACATGGTGTTCTCGATCGAGCAGGCGTTGGTGGCGATGGCGAAGTGCACGACGCTGCGGCCCGGCGACCTGATCGCGATGGGGACGCCGGAGGGGGTCGGCCCGGTCGTCGCCGGCGACCATATGGAGGTCGAGATCGAGAAGCTCGGCGTGCTGCGCAATCCGGTCGTCAAGGAACCGGCGCGCTGACGCTTGGCTGCCAGCGGCGAGACGGTGCCTCTGCGCGCCGAGCCCGGGATCCCGAGCACGGCCGCGCCGCGCGCCCTGTGGCTCACGGCCGCGCTGCTGGCAGGCTGGCCGCTGCTGCCGGCACACCGTTCGCCGCTGCCGTCGGAGGACGGCGTCTCCTACCTGTGGATCGCCGAGCGCTTCGCCGCCGGCGACTTCCGAGCGGCGCTGTCGACGGTGTTCCCCCCCGGCTACCCGCTGCTGCTGGCGCCGTTCGTGGCGTTTGGTTGGAACGCCGAGTCGGCGGCGCACTGGCTCGGTGCGCTGACGCTGGCGGCGACGCTGTGGCCGCTGGCACGCCTGGCGACGTTCGCCGGCGCTGCGACCGTGTGGCCCGTGGTGCTGCTGTTCGCGGCGTCGCCGCTGCTGCCGCGGCTCTGCGCCGAGGTCTACAGCGAGCCGCCGTACCTGCTGCTGATGGCGTGGGGGGCGTGGTTCGGCTGCAACGGCCGCATGCTGGCGATGGGGGCCTGTGCGGCCGCCGCCTTCTGGATCCGCCCGGAAGGCTCGCTGCTCGCGGCGTCGTTCGTGCTGGTGGCGCCGCGGCGCGCGTGGCCGTCGTTGCTGCCGGTCCTGCTCGGCGTGCTGCTGCTGGCGGCATGGCGCTGGTCGGTCGGACACGGCTTCGACCCGCTGCCGATCCACGCGTTCCACGAAGGCCGCGACGACCTGCCGGAGCGCGGGCGCGTGCTGGCCAACCTGCTGCAGGTGCCCGGCCCATGGTTCGAAGGCCTCGGCTGCGCCGGGGCCCTGGTCCTGCCCGCGCTGTTCCGGCCCGGTGCGCGGCGGCTGTGGCCGTTCGTCTGGCAGGTCGCCCTGCAGCTCGGGGTCATCTGCACGTTCGTCGTACGCCGGCGCTTCTTCGTCTCCTGCGCCGTCGCCGTGCACGTGCTGGCCGGCCTGGTGCTGGCGCGTTGCCCGCAGCCGGTGCAACGCGTCGTGCTCGCGCTGGCGATCGGCATCGGCGTCGTCAGCGGGTGGAACGGCGGCATCGACGCCGACCGCGCCGTCGAACGCGAACTCGGCGCCTGGCTGCGGCCGCAGCTGTCGAGCGGCGAGCGCCTGATCAGCGACCTGCCGCGCGTCGTCTACTTCGCCGGTGCGCCGCCGCTGCCGCCGCGGCACTTCACGGCCGAGCAGATGCTGGCGTTGGTCGCCGCTCCCGACGTCGCGCACGTCGTGCTGCGCGATCGCAGCGACCGCGTGCCGTTCGCGAAGCTGGCGCCGGAGCTGGGCCAACGCTTCGACCGCGTGGCGCTACCGGCCGGGCTCGCCGAGGCCGCGGCCGCGCGCGGTGTCGCCGTGTTCCGCCGACGCTGAACGCGCAGAGCACTTCGCGAGCAGGAGCGCAGCGATCAGCAGGGCCACGTCGCCGAGCGTGACCACGTAGACGCTGTTGAGCCACTCGTCGACTTCGTCGCCGACGAGGTCGCCGCCGGGCAGCGAGCACGGCACGAACCACACGGCGAGCAGCGCCATCACCGCGCGCGAGCGCGTCCGCCACGCGTGCTCGACGAGCAGCAGCGCCAAGGGCAGCAAGGCGACGTGATGACCCTTCCAGCTGAGCGGGCTCAGCAGCAGCGTCAGCGCGAACGTGCTGCCGACGACCCACAGCCGCGCGCTCGCCGCCCGGCGCGCACGCCATGCCGCCGCCAGGACGGCCGCGAGCAGCGCCAGGCTGG
>CANGSN010000009.1 GCA_947455805.1 Planctomycetota bacterium | reverse complement strand
GTGCTGTGCTCTGAGTTCGACCTGCAGTCGCTGCTCGGCCAGCTCGCGGCGACGGCGCGTTTCGACGCCAACGAACTGAGCGCCTACGGCCTGACCGCGCGCGGCCTCGCGTTGACCGGCTCGCTGCGCGGCGGTGCGTTGGCGCTGCAGCTCGGCGACGGCGCTTCGCTCGACGGTGGCGCGCTGGCCCTGTCGCTGTCGGCGCCGCTGACCACCGACGCGCCGGCCCAGCTGCAGCTGCGCTGGCGGAACGGCGAACTGCGCGGGCCGGTGACCGCCGGGCTCCGCTACGTGGTCCCGCTGTTCGCCGGACTCGACGCCGACACCGCGGCGCTGCAGGGCCGCCTCGACTTCGGCGCGTCCCTGCAAGGCCCGCTGCGCCCGCGTGCGAACGAGACCTGGCTGCAGTGGCTCGATCGCTGGGCCGGCGACGGCGACATCGCGCTGCGGCAGGTCGCATTCGCGCCGGCGCCGCAGCTCGGCACGCTGCTGCAGCCGGTCGGGGCGACGTTCGGCCCGACGGCGACGCTCGGCCGCACGACGAACGGCAAGGCGCTGCTGGCCATCGACGACCTGAAGGCGCCGTTCCGTTTCGCCGCCGGCGCGATCACGCTGCAGGCGACGCAATGGCTGGCGCAGGGCAAGCGCATCGGCCTGTCCGGTTCGACGCGCCTCGACGGCACGCTCGACTTCGGCTTCGACGTCAGCGACCTGCTGCGTGGCCACCGCGACGGCGATCGCGTGCTGAAGGCGCTCGGCGGTTCGCTGCCGCCGGCATCGCTGCGCGGCACGGTGAACGCTCCCGCGCTGGCGCTGCCGGATCTGCAGGGCGTGCTCGAACGCGTGCTGAAGAACGAAGTGCTCGAGCAGGGTGCAGGTCTGCTGCAGCGCGAGCTCGAGAAGCTGCTGCGCAAGCCGCCGAAGTGAACGCACCGCGGCTGCGGGACGACGTCTCGCTCAGCTCTCGCGCCAGCGGTGCATCACCGGCATGCGGCGCCCGCTCCAGCAGCGATCGCTGACGCGCAGCGTCGGCGGGTACTGGTAGCGCTTCCACTCGGCGGCGTGCACCTTCGCCAGCAGCTGCGCCACGCGTTCGCGCGCCATGCCGGTGCGCTGCGCGGTCGCGTCGACCGTCAGTTCCTCCTCGACGAGGCAACGCAGCACCGGATCGAGCTCCGGATACGGCGGCAGGCTGTCGGTGTCGAGCTGGCCGGGGCGCAGTTCGGCCGACGGCGGCTTCTCGATCGAGTTCACCGGGATGCGCACAGAGTCGCGATTGAGCCAGCGCGACAGCGCCCACACCTCGGTCTTCCACAGATCGGCGATCGGCGCGATGGCGCCGTTGGTGTCGCCGTAGATCGTGCAGTACCCGACCGCGCACTCGCTCTTGTTGCCGGTGGTCAGCACCAGGTGGCCGTGCTTGTTGGCGAACGCCATCAGCAGCGTGCCGCGCATGCGCGCCTGCAGGTTCTCCTCGGCGAGGCCAGGCGGCGTGCCGGCGAACACCGGCTGCAGCACGTCGGCGAACGTCTGCTGCAGCGGTGCGATCGGCAGCACGTGGAAGGCGATGCCGAGGTTGTGCGCCAGCTGCCGCGCGTCGGCGACGCTGTGGTCGCTGCTGTAGAGGCTCGGCATGGCGATGCCGGCGACGTTGCCAGCGCCGAGCGCGTCGACGGCGAGCGTCGCCACCAGCGCCGAGTCGATGCCGCCGGACAGGCCGAGCACGACCTTCTGGAAGCCGAACTTGCGCACGTAGTCGCGGATGCCCTGCACGATCGCCGCGTGCTGCATCTGCTCGACCGGCACCGGGGCCGGCGTTTCGTTCCACGGCGCCTCGGTGTCGACCAGCACCAGCGCTTCGCGGAACGCGATCGGTTGCGCGGCGACGCCGCTCGGCTTCACCGCCAGCGAGCCGCCGTCGAACTGCAGCTCGACGTCGCCGCCGACCATGTTGACGTAGAGCATCGGCACGCGATGCCGCGCCGACGCCGCCGCGACCATGCGGTGGCGGAACGCCTCCTTGCCGCGCGACCACGGGCTGGCGCTCAGGTTGACGACGAACTCGGCGCCGGCGCGCACGACGCGTTCGACCGGGTCGACCGCGTAGCTGCGCTTGTCGAAGAAGTGCTCGTCGTTCCAGCCGTCTTCGCAGACGACGATGCCGACACGGCGGCCGCGCAGCACGACGACGTTCTGCTCCGGCGCGCGGCAAGGCTCGAAGTAGCGCGACTCGTCGAACACGTCGTAGGTCGGCAGCAGCGTCTTGCGCGCGACGACGCGCGCGCTGCCGCCCTGCAGCAGCGCCACGGCGTTGTGCAGGGCACGCCCGCCGGCGGTGCCGGCGCTGTCGTTGCGGGCGACGCAGCCGACCAGCACGTCGAGGTCGGCCGGCACCTGCTGCGCCGCACGCTGCAGCGCCGCGTCGTGGGCGGCGAGGAAGCTCGGCCGCAGCAGCAGGTCCTCGGGCGGGTAGCCGCAGATCGCGAGCTCGGGGAAGACCACCAGCTCGGCGCCCTTCTGCTTCGCCTCGGCGGCGAACTGCACGATGCGCGCGACGTTGCCGGCCAGATCGCCGACCGTGGTGTCGATCTGCCCCAGCGCCACGCGCATGGGTCAGCGCACCTCGAGCGGCAGGCTGAACTCGATCGTCTCCGGGATGCCGTCGACCTCTTCGACCGAGGTGGCGCCGAGCGAACGCAGCCGCTCGACCACCGCGGCGACGCTGCCTTCCGGCGTGCTGGCGCCGGACGTGATGCCGATCGCCTTCTTGCCGTCGAGCCAAGTGGGATCGATCTCCTCGGCGCCGAGCACCAGGTAGGCGGGCACGCCCGAGTCGGCGCCGAGTTCGCGCAGCCGGTTGCTGTTGCTGCTCATGCGGTCGCCGATGACGAGCCACACGTCGACCTTGCCGCGCAGGCCCTTCACCGCCATCTGCCGGTTCGTGGTCGCGTAGCAGATGTCCTCCTTGCGCGGCGTGTACAGCGCCGGGAAGCGGCGCTTCAGCACGTTCATCACCGCCATCGCCTCGTCGATGCTCAACGTCGTCTGCGTCAGCACGGCGACCTTGCTCGGATCCGGAACGGTGACCTGCTCGGCCTCGGCGGCGGTGGCGACGACGATCGTGCGATCCGGCGCCTCGCCGACGACGCCTTCGACCTCGACGTGGTCGGCGTGGCCGATCAGCAGGATCGTCATGCCGCGCGCGGCGAAGCGCTTCGACTCGACGTGCACCTTCGTCACCAGCGGGCAGGTCGCGTCGATCGCGTGCAGCTGGTAGCCCTCGGCCTGCCGGAACACGTCCGGGGCGACGCCGTGCGCGCTGAAGATCACGTGGCTGCCGGACGGCACACCGGCGAGGTCGTCGACGAAGATGGCGCCCTTCTGCTCGAGGTCGCGGACGACCACCTTGTTGTGGACGATCTCGTGGCGGACGTAGACGGGCCGCCCGAACTTGGCGAGCGCCCGTTCGACGGTTTCGATGGCGCGCTCGACGCCGGCACAGAAGCCGCGCGGGCGGCAGAGGAGGACCTTCATGCGGGGGGAAGAGTGTCGGCCCCGCCCGCTCCATAGGCAAGGCCGGCACCGGCCCGCCGGCCCCCTTCACTGCACTTCGAACACCATGCTGACGCCGGCCTGGACCGAGCCGGAGGTCGGCACCGGCGGTGGCACCAGCGTGTTGTTGTAGAAGGCGACGTTGCGGGCGACGCCGAGCGGCCCGCAGATCGTGGCGCCGTAACCCTGCGTGGTGATGAAGCGCAGCGGATTGGCGGTCGGCGCCAGGATCAGGGCCTGCGCGTAGAAGGTCGTGCCGACGTTCTGGCGGCCGGCCGGCAGCTGGGCGGTCGCGGTGCCGACCCCGCTGGCGTCGGCGATGCCGGACAGGAAGACCGGCATGTTCATGTTCAGGTAGCAATCCGGCGCGGGGTAGACCAGCGCGGCCAAGGCCGGCGACGGCAGCGTCGGGTTGGCCGGGTCGAACATCGGGTACGGCAGCGGCCACGCCGGGTTGTCGAGCAGGAAGCCACCGCCGACCAGGTTGAGCCCGATCAGGAACGGCATGCTCGGCGGCGCGTTCGTGATCCGCCACGTGTAGTTGCTGCCGGCCACCATCGTCTGGTCGCCGGTCAGCGTCGCTGGCTGCGGTCCGACGGCGCACGCGGGCCCCACCGACCCGAACGCCGTCTGCTGGGCCGAGCAGTTGCCGATGTTGTCGATGCGGTAGATGCCGCTCGGCTGCGAGTGGATGTGGATCTCGACCAGCAGGTTGCGCGGCGGTGGCATGCCCTGCACGACCGGCGTCAGGCCGTAGACCCACGGCACGGTGAAGACGAGCGGGATGTTCGCCGGCATCGGTCCACTCGCCTGCGGCGGCTGCGCTGGCAGCATCACGAGCTGCCGGTTGATCACCAGCGTCGCGTCGGTGCCGTAGTTCTCCGCGAACACCGGGCTCATGTTGGTGATGTCGCGATCGGTCGTCGACATCAGCACCGAGATCTCGACAAACCCCTTCTGCGGCACGGGCAGCGGTCCGGTGTTGAGGTCCGGCCGGATGCGGATGCCGGTGATCACGCGCGGCCCGCTCCACGGCAGCTCGACCGCCTCGTAGAGGCACTGGTAGCGACAGGCGAGGTTGCTGCCGAACGGGATGCTGGTGCCACCGCCGCCTTCGACGCCCTGCAGCAGGGCAGGCACCGTGGTGTTCTGCGCCAGCGCGGCGGTCAGCGAGATGACGACGGCGGCGACGACGCGGAGCGGACGGTCCATTGCCATGGTGGGATCCTCGTCTCCCGCATCGACCGCGATCCCCTGGCGGCTTGATTCGCGACAGCGGCAAGGCGCCCGGTCCCGCGCCGAGACGTGGCGGTCAAGGGTGTGGCGGAACGCGCCGATGCACGGAACGCCGCAGTGTCCGACAACCGGACGACAACCAAGGAGCAGATCGTGCAACTCGAGAGTCATGCCACACCGTCGATGGAGACGCCGCAGCAGCGGTACGCCAACCTCCATCGAGCCATCGAGCGCGGCCTCGATTCCGACGAGGTTTGGAAGGAACTGGCCGACATCAGCCTGCGCCTCGGCCACGGCGACGAAGCCGTTCGTTGCATGCGCCGCATCGGGAACGAGGCGACCCGCCTCGCTCTGGCGTCGCGCCTCGCCCGCCTCGGACTGGTCGAGGACGTGGCTGGTGCCCCCAGCAGCAGCGAGCAGCATTCCGCGGCGCCGGCAGCCAGCGATGCCGGGCCCGCGGCCTCTTCCGTGGCCTCCGGCCCGCCGCGGCTCGTCGACCATGTCGTCGACGCGCTGCAGTACCTGATGCACCAGCACATGCCGGCGCTCGTGTTGTTCACGACGCTGGCGTTCCCGCTGGTCGTCGGTGTCGGCGGCTTCCTCACGGCCGGTGGTTCGTGGGTCCTGCTGGCGGCGATCGCCGCGATCCCCGGCCTCAGCGTGCTGGCCGTCGTCGGCGCGATGGGACGGCAGGTGCTGATCGCCAGCGCCGAAGGCAACGGCGACGTGCCGCCGATCCCGCGCCTCGCCGACCTCGCGCAGGACGCGAAGCGCTTCCTGCTCGACGCGGCGTTGGTGACCGGTTCGCTGCTCGGCCCGTCCCTGTTGGCGATGGCCTGCGGCACGCCGTGGACGGCGGTGGTTCCCGGGCTGCTGATCGGCGCGTTCTTCGCTCCGATGGCCTGGGCGCTGCGCCATCTGCGCGGCGACCTCGGGGCGCTGTCGCCGGTGACGCTGATGCGCGCCGTCGCGCGCACCGCCGGGTCCTATCCGGCGCTGGCGATCGTCAACGTGCTGCTGTTCGCACCGATCGCGCTGGTCGCGTTCCTGGTGTTCGGGCGGCCGATCTGGGTGCAGATCGCGGTCATCGGCCCGCTGTGCGTGCTGCCGGTGTTCGTGGCCTCGCGCCTGCTCGGCACCTGGCTCGAGTTCCACCGCGAACGGCTCGGCGGTCTGACCGAAGCGAAGGTCGCGGTGAAGGAAGAGGCCAAGGTCGCGGCGAAGCCGATGGCCGGTGCGCCGAAGGTGGCGCCGCGGCGCGAGGCCCAAGTGCAGCCGAAGGCCGAGCCGAAGGTCGCAGCGAAGGCCGCGAGCAAGGCGCCGGCGGCCGCGCGAACGGTGGCGGCGAAGCCTGTGGCCAGCGCGCCGGCGGCGGCGCCGGCCCCGGCGAGCAAGCCCGTGCCGAGGCTGCCGAAGCGCCCGGAGCAGCTGCAGCATTTCACCGCACCGGTCGCCAAGCGTGCTGCGCCAGCAGCGCCGACGAAGCCTGCCGCAGCCGCGAAGCCAGCGGCGGTGCGCAGCAAGCCGAGCCCGACGGCGAAGGCCGCGGCCCATGCGGCTCCGGCTCCTGCTCCCAAGGGGACCGCTGCGAAGGCAACCGCTCCTGCAGCGGCGCCGGCGAAACCGGCCCCGCGGCAGATCGAAGGCCGCGGCCCGGTGCGCCAGTTGACCGACAAGCCGGATCTCTCGGCGATGCCGGGGGCGGTCGTGGTCAGCGGCAAGGAGCGCCTGCGCCAGGGCGCGGCGGCGAAGCGCAGCTGAGTCGGGGCCGCGCCGCATTCGCGCGGCACCGACGTTCGCCTGGCGGCGTTGCCGTGGCAGCCCGAACGGCGCATCGCCGCGGCGCAGCCTCGTCGCTACGCTGCGCGCGCCATGGACCTCGCCAAGTACCTCCGCGACGTGCCCGACTTCCCGAAGCCCGGGATCCTGTTCAAGGACATCACCCCGCTGCTCGCGTCGCCGGTGGCGATGAAGACGGCGATCGACCGGCTGGCGAAGCTGCCGTTCGGCAAGGTCGACAAGATCGCGGCGATCGAGTCGCGCGGGTTCCTGTTCGGCGTGCCGCTGGCGATGCAGCTCGGCATCGGCTTCGTGCCGGTGCGCAAGCCCGGCAAGCTGCCGTGGAAGACCAACCGCGTGGAGTACAAGCTCGAGTACGGCAGCGACTCGGTCGAGATCCACCAGGACGCGGTGCACAAGGGCGAGCGCGTGCTGATCGTCGACGACCTGCTCGCCACCGGCGGCACCATGGGTGCGGCCTGCCAGCTGGTCGAGATGTGTGGCGGCACCGTCGCCGGCTGCGCGTTCGTCGTCGAGCTCTGCTTCCTGCCCGGCCGCAAGCGGCTCGGCACGCACCAGGTCGAGGCGCTGGTCGCGGTGAAGTGACCGGCGGGTGCTCCGTCAGGCGTGGGGCTGCAGCAGTTCGGGGCGTCGATTCATGTGCGCAGAAAAACCATGAAGGAGTCGCCTGTCCTGCAACATGAACTGGATGATGCGCCCAGCGAGCCGGCTGCACGCCGTCGCTTGGGCGCGACCTCCCATGCAGCGGCACGCAGGAACCAGCCGACCCTGGTCGCGACGGAGCGCGCCATGCAGATTTTTCCGGTCGCAACCACCGCCTGATCAAGGCCTTAGGAAATCTCCTCAAGATTCTCCACAGGCAGGACTCAATCTCGGGCGGGCAACTGCCGATCATGGGCCACCGACTCCCGACCAGGAGTCCCGCTCTTTGGTGTCTTGGCTCCCACCAAGCAGACGCTTCTCGAAACGGCAAACCCGACGAAAGTCGGGGACGCAAAGCCATAGGGCCTTCGGTCCGGTTCCCGCCGGACCATGGCAGCCTGGTTCCCGAAATGAAGCGACGGCCTTCAGTCCTCCTGTCCACGCACGGCTCCCCCGACCTCGCAACGGTCGCCCGGGACGCCCGATCGGCCAGCCCCGATCGTCGTGTGCGGCAGCAGCACCGTCGGCCGTCATCAGCCTCCAGCACCCGGTCGTCGACCGGGCCGGTGATCCACCGAACGGTGATCCACCAGCACTGGGGAAGGGAACGCGGCGATGCCGCCGGTGCTAGCGCACCGGCGAACCGGATCGAAGCCGACGGAGCCAACCCGCCACCTCGTGGCGGGTGATCGATCTTCCCTTCCCGCAGTTCCTCGTCCCGCTGGAGCCCTGATCATGGCCAAGTCCGCCGCCGCCCTCCGTTCGTCGCCCCGCCAGACCGTCGCCACGCGCAGCAAGGCCGTCGACAACAAAACGACGAACCGCCTCGCCAACCTGACGCCGGCGCCGACGCCGAACACGGCGCCGCGCGCGATGACCGAGGCCGAGCTCGAGGTGATCTGGAAGACGTTCAAGCGCACCCGCGACGAGAACCTGCGCAACACGCTCATCGAGCACCACATGCCGCTCGTGCGCTCGATCGCCGAGCGCGTGCTGCAGACGCTGCCGAAGTCGATCGACGTCGACGACCTGAGCTCGGCCGGCACGTTCGGCCTGATGGACGCGATCAACGGCTTCGACCTGAGCCGCGGCATCAAGTTCAAGACCTACTGCACGACGCGCATCCGCGGCTCGATCCTCGACGAGCTGCGCAGCCAGGACTGGGTGCCGCGCCTCGTGCGCCTCAAGGCCCACCGCCTCGACCGCGCCATCCGCCAGCTGGAGGGCGAACTCGGCCGTTCGCCGAACCAGGTCGAGATCGCGCAGGTGCTCGGCATCTCGCTCGAGGAACTGCAGGCGCACGAAGCCGAGGCCAACGCGAAGACCATCTTCTCGCTGTCGGAGAAGTGGGACGACGGCGACGAGGAGAAGGAGATGGAGAAGATCGAGATCCTCGCCGACCGCAAGTCGGTGGACCCGGTCGACACCATCCAGCAGAGCGACGCGCTCGAGATGATCACCGGCTCGCTCACCAAGAAGGAGCGCCTGATCATCCTGATGTACTACTACGAGGGCCTGACCATGCGCGAGATCGGCGAGATCATGGAGCTCACCGAGTCGCGCGTGTGCCAGATCCACAGCAACGTGATGGCGCGTCTCAAGGTGCAACTCGAACGGGCGCAGGGCGCGCCGATGTGATCGGCGGATCGACGAACGCGAGCGGCTCGTAGGGACGGTTCGCCGACGATTCGGGCTTTGGCGCCCCCCCGATCCGTGCCGATGTGGCGCGTGGAGAGAGCGCCCCGGATGCACCGCGAACCGACGATCCTGCGCATCGTGAAGACGATGCGGCCATTGCCGACAGTCGCCCAGCGCGTGCTGGCCCTGGTGCAGGATCCCGACTACGCGATCGACGACCTGGTGTCGCTGCTGAAGACCGACCCTTCGCTGGTCGCGCGAGTGCTGCGTCTGTGCAACTCGGCGTGCAGCGGCTTCGATCGCGAGATCACGGCCATCGGCGACGCGGTGACGTTCGTCGGCACGCGCAACCTCGTGCAGCTGACGCTGGTCAGCTGCTCGGCGGCGACGTTCGCGGCGACCGCACGCGCGGCCTACGTCGAACCGACGGCGCTGTGGCACCATTCGCTCGCGTGCGGGCTGCTGTGCCAGGAACTGGCGAACCACGTCGAAGGTGTCTCGCCAGGCACGGCGTTCACCGCCGGCATCCTGCACGACGTCGGCCGCGTGGCGCTCAGCCAGCTGCCGGCCGCGTCGGACCCGCGCCCGGCCGCGCAAGGCTCGGCGCCGCAACCGCACGAACGGCTCGAGCGCGACGTGTTCGGCCAGGACCACGCGGATGTCGCCGGACTGGTCGGCGACCACTGGCAGCTGCCCGCCAACCTGGTCGCAGCGCTGCGCGGTCATCACGCCGACGACACGCTGCTGGGCGAGGACCCGCTGGCCGCGATGTTGCACGTCGCCGACCAGATGGCGATCCAGCACGGTTTCGCGGTGCCGTTCGGGAAGGCGACCGCGGCGATCTCGCCGATCGCCCTCGCTCGCCTCGGCCTCGCCGACGATCTACTC
Source organism: Planctomycetota bacterium (assembly GCA_947455805.1). GTDB lineage: Bacteria > Planctomycetota > UBA1135 > UBA1135 > UBA2386 > UBA2386. Next base: position 8,821 of record CANGSN010000009.1, on the reverse strand, counting down.
GCGGCGCTCGGCGCCCGTGCGATCGCGGAAACGGCGCGGACCGCGGAACTGTTGAACCTCGAAGCCGCGGCCAGCCGATACACCCGGGGCAGCAGCACGTCACTCAACGAGCACCCATGGCAAAGAACGTTTTGATCGTCGACGACTCCGCCACGATGCGGAAGATCATCATGCGCGGCATCCGTCAGGCGGGCATCGAGAACGCCGACTTCAAGGAAGCCGGTGACGGTGTCGAGGGGATGAAAGCGGTCGAAGGCGGCAAGTTCGACCTGATCCTCTCCGACGTCAACATGCCGAACATGAACGGCCTCGACTTCGTCAAGGCGGTCAAGGAGAAGCTCGGCACGCCGCCCCCGATCGTGATGATCACGACGGAAGGCAGCGAGGAGGTCGTCAAGGAGGCGATGACCCGCGGCGCCAAGGGCTACCTGAAGAAGCCGTTCACGCCCGAGAAGATCCAAGAGGTCATCGGCCCTTTCCTCAAGTGAACCGCCGGCCGCGACTCGCCCAGGGAGAACGAGGGACACAAGCCATGACGATCCAGACGTTGGAGCCGCACCTGATCGAAAGCCTGCGGCAATCGGCACGCGAGATCCTCGAGACGATGGTGTTCCTGTCGCCCAAGGCGATCGACGCCGCTCCGGAGGAAGGCTCGACCTTCGGCGACCAGGTGATCGGCATGCTCGGCTTCACCGGCACCCGCTCGGGCACGTTCGTCGTGCGCACCGACGAGACGATGGCGAAGACCATCGCCGCCAAGATGCTGATGATGGAGCCGTCCGAGCTGGGCTCGTTCCAGGAGGCGGCCGACGGCTTCGGCGAACTGGTCAACATGCTGGCCGGCAACTTCAAGAACGCGTGGGTCGCCGAGGGCAACCAGATGGAGTTGTCGGTGCCCCACGTGATCCACAAGGGCGAGGTCAGCCTGAAGTCGAAGGACGCCGGAGCCCTGCGCTCCCGCGTGCACGTCGTCCTCGACGGCGGCAACCTCGACATCGGCGTCCACTTCGAACCCCAGTACTGAGCGACGGCCCGCCCCCGGCCGCCGCGATCGCCGACGTCGGTGCCGTGTCTCGAACCGAGCCATGCCTGCGACGACCCTGAAGCCAGGAACCGGAAAGGAGCTGCGGCGCCTGTTGGCGCTGCTGGTGAGCTCCATCGGCGAGACCCTGGGATCGCTGGTCGGCAAGTCGTTGGTGGTGCGTCCGACCGAGCCCGAGGTGAAGGACGTCGACGCGTTCCTCGCCGAGATGCCGCGCGCCTGCGCCGTCGCCCGCGGTGCGATGGACAAGGGCTTCGCCGGCAAGACGTTCCAGGCGCTGTTCGAGGTGCCGGACGCGATCCTGATGGCGGGCCTGCTGATGATGACGCCCGAGGACGTCATCAACCAACGCCGCAACAAGGGCACGCTCGAAGGCGAGGACGCCGAGGCGTTCGGCGAACTCGGCAACGTGCTGTTCTCCGGCTTCGGCAACGTGCTGCGCGAGCAGGTCGGCAACATCGACATCCGCTACCAGGACCACGGCGTGGTCAAGCCGGGTGTCGACAAGGACGGGCTGCTCGGCACCGGCAACGTGTTCGCGCTGCCGTTCAAGCTGAAGGTCGGCGATGCACCCGAGACCACCGGCGCCCTGGTCGTCGACCAGGCGACCGCCGAACTGTGGAACAAGGGGCCGCTCGAACTGGGCGACGCCGCAGCGGCAGCGCCGGCGGCCGCGGCTCCGGCCGCTGGTGCGCCGGCGACCGGTCGAGCCGAAGACGAAGGCCTGGAGAGCATCCCGGCGGCGCCGATCCGCGGCACGCTGGCGGCGTTCGTCATGCATCCCGACGTGTTCCGCACGCTACGCCGCAGCTGCCGTCGCGTCGGCCTCGAACTGCGCCGCCACGGCCGCGGCGAGATCCCGAATCCTGCCGCGCACAAGAACGAGTTCGTGCTGCTCGACGTTCCACCTGGCGAGGACCGCCGCTTCGACTGGTGCCGCCGCATCAAGGAGATGAGCGACAGCACCAAGGTCGTGCTGCTGATCCTGCATCCGTCGCGGCAGCGCGTGACGCAGGCCTTCCTGTCGAAGGCCGACGCGATCATGGGCTTCCCGTGCGACGAGCAGCAGCTGTCGCAGAAGCTGACCTCGCTGCTCGGCAACGCGCCGGTCGTGTCGCCCGCGGCTCCAGCCGCTCCTGGCGCGCCGCCCGCCGGCGACGCGCCCCCGGCGTGAAAGCCACCGAGCGAACTCAGCCGTCGCGGCCTGCCTGCTGGCCGCGCAGCCGACGCACCTCGTCCTGCGTCTTGCGCGCCGACTCGACGATCAGCGCCAGCGCCTGCTGGTGCGCCGGCAGCGAGCCGTCGCTCGCCGCCAGTTCGGCCTGGATCTCGATCGTGCCCAGCAGGTTGTTGAGCCGGTGCACGAGCTCGTCGAACGGCGTGCGCGTCATGGTGGGCCACAGGCTAGCACGCAGCCCCGCCGCACCAGTGTGCGCTGCGGCGCGCGACGGCCGTGGTGCCGGCGTACGAAGCCACCACGGCGCTGCTGCAGAGCACCACGCCGCCGTCCGCTGATCGCCGCCCGCCACCACAAGGAATGGTGGTTCGGAGCCTGGCACGCGCCGTGCTCCATGGGAGCCGTGAGGTTCCCGATGAAGTCGATCCCGAAGTGGTTGCTGATCCCGCCCGCCGTCGCGCTGCTGCTGCTGCTCGGCATGTTCTCGATGCAGGGCCAGGCGGCGAACGGCGACGCCGAAACCGCCCAGCGCCCCGCGACCCGCACGACGACGGTGCTGCCGAACGGCGAGGACGCGCGGTCGAACCGCACGGCACCCACCGCGCCGCGCACCCCGGACCTGTGGCAGATGAGCAGCGGCCTGATCGGCGTCGTGCTGCTCGGCGCCGCGGCCCTGTTCGGCCTCAAGCGCCTGCGCTCGGGCAGTGCCGCGAGCCGCGGCACGCCGGTGATGGCGCTGCGCCAGACGCTGCGCCTCGGCGCGCGCCAGGCGCTGCACGCGATCGAGTTCGACGAGCGCATCGTGCTGGTCGGCGAGAGCGACAAGGGCCTCGTGCTGATCGAGCACGGCAAGCTGCCGGAGCGCGCCGCCGACGAAGCCGAGGTGCTGTCGCGCGGCGAGCTCGGCCGCCGCGTCGACGCCGTCGCCGCCGACGAGGACGAAGGGGCGGTGCCGAAGGATCTGGTGATCCCGCGGCCGGACCAACCGGCGCGCCGCCTGCCCAAGCCTCCGGTCGACCCGGCCACGCCGGCGAAGAAGCCGGGCCTCGGCGACTTCCGGAACCTGCTGCAGAAGGTCGGCCGCTCATGATCCTCCAACGCCTGCTCTGCTTCGTGCTCGCGTGCTTCGTCGCCACAGGTCCGGCCCTCGGCCAGGACCCGGGCAGCAGCCCGGCGCCGACCCCGGCGAACGATCCGTCGCTGTCGCTCGACAGCGGCGCCGTGCAGCAGCCGCAGGGCAACGGCCCCGGCGTCACGCTGCAGATCAACGCCGGCGACGGCAAGCAGCAGCTCGGCACCGCGCTCGAGATCGCGCTGCTGATGACGGTGCTGACGATGGCGCCCGCCCTCGTCATGACGATGACGTGCTTCACGCGCATCGTCGTCGTGCTGTCGTTCCTGAAGCGCGCGATGTCCATGCAGGACCTGCCGCCGGCGACGATCACCACCGGCTTCGCCCTGTTCATGACGATCTTCGTCATGCGCCCGGTGGTGTCCGACATCTACGACCAGGCCTACGTGCCGTACGTCGAGAACCGCATGGGCTGGCAGCAGGCGGCCGACATCGCCGGCAAGCGCATGAACAAGTTCATGCTGGCGCAGACGCGCGAGGAGGACGTCGCGCTCATCCTCGAGCTGAGCCGCACGCCGCGTCCGGCGACGGCGATGGACACGCCGTTCCACGTCGCGGTGCCCGCGTTCGTGCTGTCGGAGATCAAGACGGCGTTCCAGATGGGCTTCGTGCTGTTCCTGCCCTTCGTCGTCATCGACCTGGTGATCAGTTCGATCCTGGTCTCGATGGGCATGTTCAGCCTGCCGCCCGTCGTCGTGTCGACGCCGCTGAAGCTGCTGCTGTTCATCCTCGTCGGCGGCTGGGACCTCGTCGTCAGTTCGCTGGCGCAGAGCTTCAACACCTGATCGGAGCATCCCATGGGCCACGAAACCCTCCTCGACCTCGCGAAGACGACGCTGCTGACGGCGCTGATGATCTGCGCCCCGGCACTGCTCGTCGGCATGTTCGTCGGCCTGGCCGTCAGCTTCTTCCAGACGGTCACCTCGCTGCAGGAACAGACGCTGACCATCGTCCCGAAGATGCTGGCGGTGCTCGCCACCATCATCCTGATGATGCCGTGGATCCTCGGCACGCTGCGCGAGTACACGGCGACGCTGTTCCAGAACCTCTCCGCCTACGGCCTGCACGGTTGACGCGATGGACCTGCTGGCCTTCGAGGACTACGCGGTGGCGCTGTTCCTGCACATGGTGCGGGCCGGGGCGTTCTTCGCCGTGGTGCCGATCTTCGGCCGGCAGACCGACTCGTTCATCCTGCGCCTCGTGCTGGCGATCTCGCTCGGCGGCGTGTTCTGGTGGGTCGGCGGCCAGCACGTCGACGTGCCGCACAACCTGCTGGCGCTCGCCGTCATGGCGCTGCGCGAAGGCGTCGTCGGCATCGCGCTGGCGTTCGCGCTGTCGGTGATGACGTCGCTGCTGGTCAGCGCCGGCGAACTGATCAGCTCGGAGATGGGCTTCTCGCTCGCGCGCACGATGAACCCCGAGAGCGGCGTCGACGCGACCGTCGTGTCGCAGCTGCTGCAGGTGCTCGGCTTCCTGCTGATCCTGCAGCTCGACTTGCACCACGACGCGCTGCGCGTGCTCGAACAGACCTACCGCGCGTGCCCGGTCGGCCAGCCGTTCGACATCGAACCGATCTGGCTCGGGCTGAAGGCCCTGATCGGCGGCAGCGTCGAGCTCGCGGTGCAGTACGGCTTCCCGATCCTCGGCCTGATGCTGCTGCTGTCGGTCGGCATGGTGCTGCTCGGCCGCGCCGTCCCCAACATCAACCTGATGGAGTTCGGCTACGCGCTGCGGGTGCTGCTGGCGCTCGGCGCGATGGCGTGGTTCCTCGGCGAAGGCTCGCCGTTCCTGATCCAGACCTTCCGCGGCGTGCTCGACCGGGCCGCCGAGATGTTCCCCGTCTGACCCATGGCACTCTTCGGCGACGACCAGGGCAAGACCGAGAAGGCGACGCCGTCGCGGCTCGCCGACGTGCGCAACCGCGGCGACACGCCGCTGTCGCGCGAACTCGTGCAGGGCGGCACGCTGCTGGTCGCCGCCGTGATGCTCGGCTGGACCGGCGACTGGCTGATGGCGGCGCTGGGCCAGTGCATGCGCCGCGGCCTGGCCCTCGACCTGAGCGAACACCAGATCACCGACGTCGGCGGCATCTGCCGCGAGCTCGGCGTGCTGATGTCGATCGTCGCCCCGCCGTTCGCCACGCTGGTCGGCACGCTCGTCGCCGCCACGCTGATCATCGGCTACGCGCAGATCGGCGTGCACTGGTCGAACGAGGTGATCGGCTTCAAGCTGAGCCGCCTCAACCCGGTCACCAACCTCAACCGCCTGTTCAACGTGCAGGGCCTGGTGCGCACGGGCTTCGCCGCGATCAAGCTGGCCCTGCTGGTCGCCATCGCCTGGATGGTGATCGGCCACCGGGTGCCGGGCCTGCTGCACCTGCACACGCAGCCGCTGTCGACCGCCGCCGGCGAGGTCGCCGATCTCGCGCTGTCGCTGGTGCTGTGGGTGTCCGCCTCGGTCAGCGCGATCGCCGCTGCCGACTTCTTCTGGCAGCGCTTCCAATTCGAGAAGCGCAACATGATGAGCAAGCAGGAGGTCGAGGACGAGCGCAAGCGCAGCGAAGGCGACCCGGCGATCAAGAACCGCCAGCGCCGCGCGCGCGCCGAGATGATGAAGCAGCGCATGATGACCTCGGTGCCGAAGGCCGACGTGGTCGTCACCAACCCGACGCACTACTCGGTGGCGCTGCGCTACGACCGCAAGCGCGACCTCGCCCCGATCGTCGTCGCCAAGGGCGTCGACGACGTCGCCCTGATCATCCGCACGCTGGCCAAGGAGCACGGCGTGCCGCTGATGGAGGACCCGCCGCTGGCGCGCGCGCTGTTCCGCGCGGTCAAGGTCGGCCAGTCGATCCCCGAGAAGTTCTACCAGGCCGTCGCCACGGTGCTCGGCCACGTCTACCGCCTCAAGCACCGCACCGCCTGAACCGGCCCTGAGCCATGCCCGAGATCTCCAACAAGAACCAGCGGAACACGCTCCTCGCGGTGTTCTTCGTCGGCATCCTCGCCGTGATGCTGGTGCCGCTGCCGCCGCTGCTGCTGGACGCGATGTTGTGCCTCAACATCACCTGCAGCCTGATGATCCTGATGGCGGTGCTGAACGCCGGGCGCCCGGTCGAGTTCAGCACGTTCCCGAGCGTGCTGCTGTTCACCGCGCTGTTCCGTCTGGCGCTGAACGTCGCGTCGACGCGCTTGATCCTGCTCGAGGGCGACGCCGGCGACGTCATCCGCACGTTCGGCAGCTTCGTCGTCGGCGGCAACCCGCTGGTCGGCATCGTCATCTTCCTCGTGCTGATCGTGATCCAGTTCATCGTGATCACGAAGGGCCAGAACCGCATCAGCGAGGTGACGGCCCGCTTCGCGTTGGACGCGATGCCCGGCAAGCAGATGTCGATCGACGCCGACCTCGGCGCCGGCATCATCACCGCGGAGGAGGCGAAGGCCCGGCGCCAGGCGCTGACCGCGGAGATGGAGTTCTACGGCGCCATGGACGGCGCCGGCAAGTTCGTGCGCGGCGACGCCGTCGCCGGCCTGATCATCACCGGCATCAACATCGTCGGCGGCCTGATCATGGGCGTGGTCTACCGGAACCTGTCCGCCGGCCAGGCCTTCGAGGAGTACACGATCCTCACCATCGGCGACGGCCTGGTGGCGCAGATCCCGGCCCTGCTGGTGTCGACCGCGGCCGGCATCCTGGTGACGAAGGGCGCCAGCGAACAGTCGCTCGGCCAGGAGATGGGCGACCAGATGATGGCGAGCGGTCGTGCGCTGCGCCTCGTCGCCGTCGTGCTGATGCTGCTCGCGATCCTGCCGGGCATGCCGACGATGCTGTTCGCGATCATCGCCACACTGCTGTTCACGTTCTCGAACACGGTCGAGAACGCGCGCAAGAACGCCGTCGAACAGAAGCAGAAGGCCGCGGCGGCCGCCGCCGAGGAGAAGAAGCCCGAGGACGGCCAGGCGCCGGTCGAGGACCTGCTCGCCGTCGATCGCCTCGGCGTCGAGATCGGCTACCGCCTGATCGGCCTCGTCGAACCCGGCCGCCACGGCGGGCTGCTCGACCACATCCGTTCGCTGCGGCGCCAGTTCGCGCAGGCACTCGGCCTCGTCGTGCCGCCGATCCGCGTGCGCGACAACGTGCAGCTCGATCCCAACACCTACCGCGTGCTGCTCGGCGGCCAGGAGATCGCGCGCGGCACACTGCGCGCCGGCCACTTCCTCGCCATGGACCCGAGCGGCACCGCCGCACCGATCCAGGGCGTCGAGACGGTCGAGCCCGCGTTCGGCCTGCCGGCGCGCTGGATCGCCGAGAGCGACAAGGACCGCGCCGAACTGCTCGGCTACACGGTCATCGACGCCGCATCGGTGCTGATCACGCACCTGACCGAGGTGCTGAAGAAGGTCTCCGGCGAGCTGCTGTCGCGCGACGACGTGAAGACGCTGGTCGACAACCTGAAGAAGGTGTCGCCGGCGGTCGTCGAGGAACTGATCCCGGCGCAGCTGTCGCTCGGCCAGGTGCAGCGCATCCTCGCCGGCCTGCTGAAGGAAGGCGTGCCGATCCGCAACCTGCAGACGATCCTCGAAGCGCTCGCCGACGCGTGCATCGAGACCAAGGACCTGCGCGCGCTGACCGAACAGGTGCGCACGCGCCTCGCCCGAACCATCGTCGAGCCGCACCTCGATCCGGCCGGCACGCTCTACGCGGCGTTCCTCGATCCGGACCTCGAACGCAATCTCGCCGAGGCGCTCGCCGGCAACGACGGCGTCGCCAACCTGCCGAACGGCTTCCTCGGCCGCTTCGTCGATCGCACCGCCGAGGCGCTGTCGTCGATGGCGAAGAACGGCCGCGACCCGGTGCTGGTGACGCGCGCCAGCCTGCGGCCCTTCCTGGCCGAGGCGATCGCCGGCGTCATCCCGAACGCCGCGGTGCTGAGCTACCAGGAGACGACGCCCGCCAAGCGCGTCGAGACCACGCAACGCATCGCCGTCGCCGGCTGAGCGCGACCACCACCCACGCATTCCCCCTCGCATCCCGACGCACATCCCATGTTGCTGAAGCGAATCGAAGCGAAGACCATGCCCGAGGCCCTCGAACGCGTGCGCGCCGAGTGCGGCGACGACGCGCTCGTCGTCGAGACCCGCGCGACGAAGGGCGGCTACCTGATCGTCGCCGCGCGGCCGGAGACCGCCGTGCCGACGCCAGCACCGCGCCGCGACCTCGTCCGCGACCAGGCCGGCAGCACGTCGCTGCTGTCGAAGTGGACGCGCGGCTTCCAGCCGCTCGCCGACAAGGCCACCGACTTCGGGCTCTCCGCCACCGTGCTGCGCGCCGTCGAGAAGGCGTTGCTCGGCACGCGTGTCGACATGAGCCGCCCCGGCGACCCGGCGCTGCCGAACCTCGCCGCGCGCGTGCTCGCCGCCCTCGTGCGCACCGAGCCGCGCGTCGAAGCCGCCGAGAGCGCGTTCCGCAC
>CANGSN010000008.1 GCA_947455805.1 Planctomycetota bacterium | reverse complement strand
GCTTGCCCCGGATCGCGCGGTGCGAACGGCTGGCCGTCGAGCCGGACTTCGCCGTCGTCGGGCGCCTGCACGCCGCCGAGCACTTTCAGCAGCGTCGACTTGCCGGCACCGTTCTCACCGACCAGCGCGTGGATCTCGCCCGGCTGCACGGCGAAATCGACGCCGGCGAGTGCCTGCGTCGGCCCGAAGCGCTTCTGCAGTCCGCGGACCAGGAGCCGCGGTGCCGTCATTCGAGCAGCTTCCGGATCGCGGGTTCGTGCATGTTCGCCTTCGTCGCCAGCACCGCACCGGTGTCGACGCGCGCCGGCACGACCTTCTTGGCGACCGCGTCGGCGAGGTGGCGCACCGCCAGTTCGCCCATGCGCCGCGGGTCCTGCACGACGATCGCCGCCAGCTGGCCCGCGCCCAACGCCTGCGCGATCGGCGGCGAACAGTCGAAGCCGACGACCTGCACCTTGCCCACCAGCTCGAGCTGCACCAGCGCCTGCACCATGCCGACCGTCGTCGGCTCGTTGCTGCAGAACACGCCCTGCACGCCCCGCAGCGTGTCGGCGAGGTTCAGTGCCGTGGTCTTGGCTTCGCCGACCGACGCACCGGCGTAGCGGTTGTCGACGACGACCTCGAGGCCGCCGGCGCGCGCCGCCGCGAGGAACCCTTCCTCGCGCGCTTCGGTCGACGCCGAACCGACCTGGTAGCGCAGCATCGCGACCTTGCCCTTGCCCCCCAGCAGCTGCGCCAGGTGGCGCCCGGCGAGTTCGCCGGCGGCGCGATTGTCGGTGGCGACGAAGCTCGCGTAGTCCTTGCCGGCCTGGCCGTCGAGATCACTGTCGAACACGACGACCTCGATGCCGCGCGCGCGCGCCGCCCGCACCGCCGGCACCAGTGCGGCGTGGTCGAGCGGCGCCAGCGCGATGCCGGCGACGCCTTCGCCGACGAACTGCTGCACCAGCTGGATCTGCTGCTCGCGGCTGTCCTCCTGCAGCGGCCCCTTCCACACCACTTCGACGCCGGCCGCCTCGCCGCCGGCGCGCGCACCCGCCGCGACCGCCTGCCAGAACACGTGCGTCGTGCCCTTCGGGATCACGACCAGCCGCGGCTTGCCGGAGGCCGGCACCGCAGCGGAGGAGCCGCCGCAAGCAGCGGCGACGACGAACGACGACACGAGCAGCAGCGTTCGCAGCATGGCGGGAGCGAGTGGGGCGCGCGGATGCTAGGAACTCGCCGCACCCGGGGCGAGCCCGTCGCCGCGCATCGCGTCGGCGAAGCCGAGATCGCCCGGCCACGGCGCCTGCACGTCGATCGCCCCGCCGTGCCCCGGATCCGCGAACCGCAGGCGGTGCGCGTGCAGCAGATGGCGCCCGGGCAGCAGGCCCGGCGGCACCGCGAACGGCTGGCCGCGCTGCAAGCGGATGAAGTTGCGCTCGTCGGGCCCGTAGAGCACGTCGCCGACGATCGGCAGGCCGATGTGTGCGAGGTGCACGCGGATCTGGTGCCGGCGCCCGGTCCGCGGCTCGGCGCGCAGCAGCGTGCGTTCGCCAAAGCACGCCAGCACCGTGAACAGCGTGCGCGCCGGCGCCCCATCGGGCAGCACGGCGATCTTGCCGGTGACGCGACTGTGCACGTCGACGCCGAGCGGTGCGTCGACCTCGAACCGGGCCGCCGGCGGCTCGCCTTCGACGACGGCGACGTACTCCTTGCCGATGCGATGCTCGCGGAACGCGCGGTCGAAGCTGCGCGCCAGCTGCGGTTCGCTGGTCAGCAGCAGGCAGCCGCTGGTGTAGCGATCGAGGCGGTGCGCCGGACTCATCCGCAGCCGCGTGGCGACGTCGGCGCCGGGACGCCGCACCATCGGCGTGGTGGCAAGCCCGGCCGGCTTGTCGACGACGATCCAGCCGTCGCCGCGCGCGAGCACGGCGATCGGCGCGTTCTCACGGCCTGCATCCTGGGAACTGGCGCCGACCTCGCCGTTCGCCCTCGCCACGCCGTGCGGCGCGATCGTCACGCTCTCGCCGACGACGAGCCGCCGGTTCGCCTTCGCCGACGCGCCCGACGCCAGCGTCACGCGCGTCGCGATCGCCGTCTGCACCGACGCGCGCGACATGCGCGGCAGCATCTGCTGCAGGAAGCGATCGAGCCGCATGCCGCGGTAGGCGTCGGTCACCGGGAACGTCGCGGCTTCGTGCATTGCGGCGGTGAGCAGGCGACCGGGGCGTCAGAGACCGTCGATGCGCCAGATCGCCAACGCCTGCGTCGCCAGCCACGCCTGGTGGGCCGCGATGCGCCCGGCGTCCCAGGACTCGTTCTCGCGAGCGATGCGGCGAGTGACCTCGAACTCGCTGCGCTCGAGTACGGCGCGCTTGCTCGACCAACCGGCATTACCCATCGCCGCGTTGTCGCCACTCTTCGTCAACGTCATGTTGCCGAGGCGGTAGACGAGACCTTCCGCTTCGGCCTCGGTGAACTGCCCCCACTCGGTCCCGGGGTTCTGCGGCAGCACGTGCTCGATGTTGAAGCTGTCGCTGTCGAACGAGATCTCTGCGCGCCCACCGACGTGCCGTTCGATCCTGCAGAGCAGGTAGCGCACGACCCGCGCGTTCCGGGCTTGCGTGGTCCGCACCACCTTCTCCGCGAACGCTGCCCGAAACGTCTTGTCCGCGGGGTAGATCGCACGCAATCGGTCGAGCACCGCCTTCCGTGATTCGAGCTTGCCAGCAGCGATCGCCAGCGCCGCATCACTGAAGACGCGCTCCTGCTCGCCAGCACTGAAGCCACAGATCACGCTCGCCCGGAAGCTGAGGACCACGCAGTCGCGGAGCACGTCCTCGAACACGTTCGGTGGGAAGCGGCGGCGCGCAGCGATCAACATGGAGTGCGGCCGCTCCACCCGGAAGAGCTTCAGGATGCGCGCGCTCTCCTTCGCCGACTCCGACCAGCTGGACCCTTCGGGCTCCACCAGTGCCAGGTAGTGGTCGAGGTCCTCCTCCATCTCACGCAAGAGGGCGAACACCGAGCCGCGATCGGCGACCTGGGTCCGGATCGTCTTGAACAAGCCAGCCTGCCGCGTGAACTCGCGACGACTGTTCCAGTGGACACGCAGGAAGTCCGGGAAGTCCTCGGCGCCGAGCCTGCCGACCATCGCCTCCCACCGATCCTCGAGTGCGGCAACGTCTTCCTTGGAGGCTCCGTCGCGCGCGAGCAGCGAGAACAGCCAGTTCTTCAGCAGGTCCGTGGCGGACAGGCGCACGCCACGCGCGTTCAGCGTCTCGAACACCTTGTAGGCGTTCAGCTCGTCCGTGACGGTGATGACCGTGAAGAACAGGCGATCGCTGATCCGCTCCAGGAAGCTGGCCAGAGCCTTGCCCTTGTCGACCTCCGACGCGACGAGGCCATTCACCTTTTCGTCGAACCAGGTGAACGCCGCACGCAGCAGCTGCTCCGACGCCCGGAATCCACGCTGCGGCATCGCTCCGAGCGGCACGACATGACTCTGCCAATAGCCGTTGTTGTTGCGATTCAGCGTCAGCTTCGGCCTCGCGACCAAGGTCACTGGATCCAGGTAGCCGAGGTAGGTCCCACGGATCTGGTCCATGCGCTGGCGATTGCTCGCGGCATCGATGCCGGCGTCGACCAGACGCTGCAGCCCTTTCAACACCGCCAGAACCAGCACGCTGACGGTGGTCAAGCGTTGCTGTCCGTCGATGACGTCGAAGACGCGATCGTCCGAGGACTGCAGGACGAGGTAGCCCATGTAGTGGGCCGGCTCGCCGTCGTCGCGCAGAGTGCCGAGCAGGTCCTGCCACAGGTCTTCCCACTCCTGCTCCGACCAGCTGTAGTCGCGCTGGAACTGCGGCACGCGATAGGTGAGCCCATTGCCGAGCAGCTTGCGCAGCGTGTTGTTCTCGGTTCGGAAGTTGGTCGCAGTCATGGGCGGCGGCGAGCATAGCCCGACCGCGCACTTGCGCGACAGCACAGCGCCCCCATGATCCTGCCCCTCGTGCGGATCGACGCCCACCAGCACTTCTGGCACTACAGCCCGCAGGAGTACGGCTGGATCGATGCCCGCATGCAGCGCATCGCGCGCGACTTCCTGCCGGCGGACCTGCAGCCGGAACTGGCGAAGAACGGCTTCGACGGCTGCATCGCCGTGCAGGCGCGCTGCAGCGACGAAGAGAACACGTTCCTGCTCGACCTCGCGCGGCGCCACCCGTTCGTGCGCGGCGTCGTCGGCTGGGTCGACCTGTGTGCGCCCGACGCGCGCGACCGCGTCGCCAACCTCGCGCGCGAGCCGCGGCTCGTCGGCCTGCGCCACGTCGTGCAGGCCGAGCCCGACGACTTCCTCCATCGCCGCGACTTCCGCGCCGGCGTGCGCACGCTGGCGCGCCACGAACTGGTCTACGACGTGCTCGTGCACTCACGCCAACTCGACGCGGCGGCGGACTTCGTCGAGGCGCTGCCGGACCAGCCGTTCGTGCTCGACCATCTCGGCAAGCCCGCGATCGCCCGCGGCGAACGCGACGAGTGGGAACGCGCGTTCCGCCGCGTCGCCGCGGCTCCGCACGTTGCCTGCAAGCTCAGCGGCCTCGTGACCGAAGCCGACTGGCAGAACTGGCGTGCCGACGACCTGCGCTGGTACCTCGACCGCGCGCTCGACGCGTTCGGCGAGCACCGCGTGCTGTTCGGCTCCGACTGGCCGGTCTGCCTGCTGGCCGCGCGGGACCACGCCGCGGTGCATGCGATCGTCGCCGACTGGGCAGCACGGCTGCCCGCGGGCACGCGCGAACTGCTGTTCGGCGGCAACGCGGCCCGCATCTACCGACTGGCGAAGGCCACCACACCATGAGCGACACCTACTTCGTCACCGGCGCGCTCGGCTGCATCGGCGCCTGGGTCGTGAAGCACCTCGTCGAACGCGGCGACCGCCCGGTCGTGTTCGACCTCGGCGGCGATCCGCGGCGCATCCGCGACGTGCTGGGCGAGAACGGCCTCGCCAAGGTGCAGTTCGTCGCCGGCGACATCACCGATCTCGAGGCGTGCAAGCGCGCCGTCGCTGCGTGCCAGCCGCGCGCGATCGTGCACCTCGCCGGCCTGCAGGTGCCGTTCTGCCGCCAGGACCCAGCACTGGGCGCGCGCGTCAACGTGCTCGGCACGATCCACGTGTTCGAGGCCGCACTGGCCGCGGGCGTGCGCCGCATCGCCTACGCCAGCAGCGCCGCCGTGTTCGGTCCGAGCGAGGACGACGGCACCGCGGTCGCGGAGAGCACGCAGCAAGCACCGGTCACGCACTACGGCGTCTACAAGCAGGCAAACGAAGGCACCGCGCGCATCTACTGGCTCGAGAAGAAGCTCGCCAGCGTCGGCCTGCGCCCGCTGACCGTCTACGGCGTCGGCCGCGACCAGGGCCTGACCTCGGGCCCGACGACGGCGATGAAGGCCGCGGTGCTCGGACGGCCGTTCCACATCGGCTTCTCGGGCCCGACCGACTTCCACTACGTCGCCGACACGGCAGCCGCGTTCGTGGCGTGCGCCGACGGCGGGCCGGACGGTGCGCTGCTCTACAACCTGCACGGCGACACCGTCGACGTCGCCGACGTCGTGCGCACGATCGAAGCCGAGTGCCCGACCGCGCTCGGTCGCATCACCATCGGCGGCCCGCGCATCCCGATCCCGCCGCTGCTCGACGGCCGCGCGTTCGCACGCGACTACCCGCAGGTGCCGCACACGGGGCTGGCGGCGGGCATCCGCGACACGATCGCGCGCTTCCGCAAGCTGTATGCGCAGGGTGGGCTCGACGTGCGCGACCTGCCGGCGAAGTGATCGCGGCGGGAGGCCGCGCGCCGACGACGCGGCCCGACGGATCGCTAGACTGCGCGCCGCGGCTGTGGCCGAACGCCGACCGCGCCCGCGGACCGACATGACGAAGCGCCTCCTGCTGCTCGCTGCGACGCTGCTGCCGATGTCGTCGCTGACCGCCCAAGCGCCGCTCACCGACGCGGTGACCGCGTGCCTCGACGCCCTCGACGACGCTGACTACGAACGCCTGCGCGGCGAACTGCTGGCGCGCAGCGACGCGACCGGCGACGCGCTGCTGGCGGCGATGACGACGCGGCCCGAACCGCTGCGCGGCGAGACGACCTTCCTCGTTCCGTACCACGGCATGAAGCTGGAGGTGAAGGCCCGCGCACCTGCGGAACGGGCACCCGGCCAGTTGCTGCCGGTCCTCTACGCGTTCAACGGCACGGGCGACCTGCTCGCCGGCGTCGAGAAGCAGCCCGTGATCGTCGGCAGCATGACGAACTACATGGCCGACCAGTTCTCGGACATGGAACGCAACGCCCACCTGAAGACGTTGAACGCCCTCGCGTGGCGGACCGGCGGCGATGCGAACGCGCTGTGGTGGACGGGCTTCTCGTGGGGCGGCCACGCCTGCTGGGACGACTCGATGCACCGGCCGGGCTGGGCGCGCGGCTTCGTCGGGCGCGGCGGCGGGCCGCGGCGCACGTCGTTCCGCCTGCTGCCGAACCTCGTCGGCACCGAGATGCTGAGCGTCTGCGGCACGAAGGAGGACCCGGAACTGCTGTGGAACCTGCGCGAAGTGAAGCGAACGCAGCAGACGCTCGGCCTGCGCTTCACGTCGTGGGAGGCCGCCGACCAGGGCCACGTGCAGCCGCTGACCGGCGAACGCGAGGCGGGCCTGGCGATGTTCGCGACGAAGAGCTCCGACGAACGGCCGCAGCAGTTCACGCTGCTCGCCGACGGGCCGAACGTCGAGCACCCGCTGTTCCTGGTCGTCGAGGTCGACGAACGCGCCGTCGTCGTGCCCGATCGCGTGCCGGTGTCGACCAGCCTGTCGCCCGACGAGCAGCGCCGCGCGACGGTGCGCGCGATGCTGAAGCAGGTGGTGTCGGTGCGCTGGCAGATCACCACGAAGGGTGAAGTGAAGACCGTCGCCCTGCAGGGCAAGGGCGTGAAGCGCGGGCGGTTGGCGTTACGAGGTCCGTGGTTCGCGGTCGGCGACCAGGTCCGGGTCGTGGTCGGCAGCAAGGAGATCTGGGCCGGCAAGGTGGAGGTCGAGCCGCGCACCCTGCTCGACGAAGCGCGGCGCACCGGCGATCGATTGCGGCCGGCGCTGCGGGTGGTCGAGGTCGCCTTCTGACGACTGCTCGGCTCCGATTCGACGATCACGCACGCACAGAGCGCGCCGCCAAACGCAACAGCACCACGGCAGCAGGGAGCACCGGCAGACCTTCGTAGGTCACCGAGCGCGCGACGCGCGCCGCGATGGTGCCACGGCCACGACGGCGAATCTCCTTGAGCTCCTCCGGCCGCATCTGCGAAGACCACTTCACCTCGACGAGCTGCAGCTGGCGTTTCTCGTAGAAGGCAACGTCGATCTCGCCATCGCCCTTGATGTAGAAGACGTCCCCTGCACGTCCAGCGTGCGCAGCGAACACACCTTCCAGATCCCGCTGCAGCCGAGCATCGCTTTCCAAGACGTCGTCCTCGCCGAGCCAGGACAACACCGCGCGGTGGATGAAGGGGTCGGAGAAGTAGACCTTGCGGGCCTTCTTCGGCGCCGCTCCCCCCGTGTGCTCGACGAGCGCCGGAACGATCTGCAGGACGTCCATGCGCTCGAGGATGGCGATGTAGTCGGCGACCGTCTTCGGGCTGTCGATCGACAGTTCCTTGGCGAACGCGTTCCATGTCACCTGCGACGACTGCCGCCGATGGATGCCGGTCAGCACCTCGCGCAGGTAGCGCTCGCTGCGGTCGAGGCGCAACACGTCGCCGCGGATCCAGTCCGCGTAGGTCCGGAACGTAGCGACCGCGATCCCACCGGTCCGCGCCAGATCGTTGATCGCCGGCAGGAAGCCACCGGTGAGGTGGTATTCACGCAGCTCCATCTCCAGCGCGTCGAGGAACGGCGACGACGGAACAGCGGCATCGAGCGGCTCACCGGCACAGCGCTGCAGTTCCACGGCATCGACCCGGCTGCGCAGACGACAGAACTCGAGAAACGAGAGCGGCCGCAGATGGAAATCGACGACTTCGGCCTGGCCGCGCCGCCCCGGTAGTCGTTTCAGGCTGTCTTCGATCAGCAGGCGATCCGATCCCGTCGCCAGCAGGAAGCAGGAATCGAGTTGGCCGGCGTCGGCGAGGAACTTGACGACCCGATCCCAACCTTCGACGTAGGTGACTTCGTCGAGGAGCAACCAGCAGGGCTCGCGAGCTGGCGCCATCTCACCCAGGAGGTCGGTGAGCACCCGACGCAACTCCTCGGCATCGACGTAGGGTTCACAGGTGACGTAGGCGAGCCGCTCCGGAGCGACGCCAGCCGCGAGACGTTCGGCGAGGAACTGCTTGCAGAGCGTGCTCTTTCCCACCTGTCGACCGCCGACCAGGGTGTAGATGCCCGGCGTGTCGAGAGGCAGCGCATCGAGGAGCGGCGGCCGGAAGACGAACGGCTGGCTGCGCATCCGCACCAGCGTCGGATCTCGCTCCAGGTAGGAGGCCGCCCCCTGCCAGTGCAGGTTGTGAGGCGACAAGCGGGGATCGAGGCGCAACACCGTGGCGATCATCGGTCGATACTCAAATTTAGGCAACGATGACTACTTATTTTTGAGCATCCGAACAGACGCAGGCTCATTCGATGCTTAAGATCATGCCTTGAAACATCTTGCGGACACTCACCCGAGCGCACCCGCGCCCCGACGATACGCCTGTCACGCCAACCGACCCAGGCCTTGACGGGGCTCGGCATGGCCCTCCCCGAGGACGGCGCTAGCATCCGCGCCCGCATGGCGTCCTCCACCTCTCCGCGTCCGCTCGCCCAGTGCGCCGTCGTCGTCTCGGCGAAGGACAACGTCGCCATCGTCAAGACCGCACTCGCCGCCGGCGACGTGGTGGCGCTCCCCGACGGCCGCACGCTGCCGATCCGCGGCGAAGTGACGCCCGGCCACCGCTTCGCCACGCGCGACGTGCCGGCGGGCACGTTCGTGCTGCAGTACGGGCAGCCGATCGGCACCAGCCGCGGCATCCAGGCCGGCGATCCGATCAGCCACGCCAACATGAGCAACGAGGTGCCGGTGGTGCGCGACCTGCCGGCCACGCTGCACAACCCCGCTCCCGACTACGTGCCGCCAGCGCAGCGCGCGACGTTCCGCGGCTTCCTCCGCGACGACGGCCGCGTCGGCACGCGCAACTTCGTGCTGATCGTGCCGACCAGCATGTGCAGCAGCCACGAAGCGCTGCAGATCGCGACCATCGCCGAGTACGCGCACTGGAGCCGCGCCCGCTTCCCCAACGTCGACGGCGTCGTGGCCCTGCCGCACAACAAGGGCTGCGGCTGCAGCGACGGCAGCAACCTCGAAGTGATGCTGCGCACGCTGGCGAACTACGCCGACCATCCGAACGTCGGCGGCGTGCTGTTCATGGACCTCGGCTGCGAGAAGACGAACCTGACGCTGGTCGAGAAGTACCTGAAGCAGCGCGGCGGCCTGTCGACGCAGAAGCCCGTGCACTGGATCGGCGTGCAGGAGTGCGGCGGCACGCAGGGCGCGATCGAGAAGGGCCTCGAGCTCGTGCAGCAGATGCTGCCGATCGTGAACCGCGCCGAGCGCAGCGTGCAGTCGGCCGAGCACTTGTCGCTCGGCGTCAAGTGCGGCGGCAGCGACGGCTTCTCCGGCCTGTCCGCCAATCCGGCCCTCGGCCACGCCGCCGACCTGCTGGTCCAGCACGGCGGCACCGTGCTGATCACCGAGATCCCCGAGTTCTGCGGCGGCGAGCACCTGTTCGCCGCGCGCAGCAAAGACCTCGCCACCGCGCGCGAAGTGTTCGCCTACGTCGACTGGTACAAGGAGTACGCGGGCAAGTTCGGCACCAAGCTCGACGACAATCCGAGCCCCGGCAACATCAAGGGCGGCCTGCTGAACATCACCATCAAGTCGCTCGGCGCGATGGCGAAGGCCGGCACCACGCGCGTCGAAGGCTGCACGCCGTACGCGCAACCACCGGCCCACCGCGGCCTGACGCTGATGCAGGGCCCCGGCTACGACCAGGAGTCGACGCCCGGCCTGATCGGTGCTGGCGCGCAGGTGGTCGTCTTCACCACCGGCCGCGGCACCACGATCGGCAACGCCATCGCACCGGTGCTGAAGCTGACGTCGAACACGCCGATCTTCCGCCGCATGAGCCGCGACCTCGACCTCGACGCCGGCACCATCATCGACGGCCTGGAGAGCATCGAGCAGGTCGGCCGGCGCGTGTTCGAGCACGTGCTGCGCTGCGCCAGCGGCGAAGTGCTGGCGCGCGCCGAGGAGCAGAAGCACCGCGAGTTCCAGTTGTGGGCGGAGCAGTCGGTGTCCCTGTGAATCGCGCCCGGGGCGGGCAGCCACCCCCCTGCCACGGACCGATGCCTGCGGGTAGCTTCCCGGTGCTGAGGGGCCTCGCGTTCTCGCCCTTCCCATCGCCGACATGACCCTACGAGCCTCGTCGTTGCTGGCGCTTGCGTCAGCACTCACCACCTCCCTCGTCGCCCAGTCGAACACCGTTGCCGGTCTCGACGGCCGGCTCACGATCGTCGACGACCTGACGTTCTACGGCCGCCGCGGCGCTGCCTTCCCGAACGGCGAAGTCGGCATGGCGATGCTCAACGAGATGTGCAACCCGGGCACGGTGGTGATCCCGTGGCAGGCGGCGATGCAGCCGAACCACCCGAAGTTCGGGTTCCTGATCGTGCGCGTCGTCGGCGACCGCATCGAGCAGATCAGCGACCGCTCGTTCTGCAAACACGCCTTCACCTCGACCAACTACACCAGCACCTGCGGCCCCTGCCAGAATCCCGGCACCGGCTCGCTGATGGGCATCAACTGCGCGGACACCTACGGCTCCGACAACAACGCTGATCGCGTGTGGCTCGGCCCGGCACCGGAGATCGATCCGTGGCTCGGCACCTGGAACCCCTTGGGCAGCTACTTCGACATCGGCGACCCGGCCCAGGCCGGCTACCCGCTGCCCACCGACGGCGTGCGCAGCCTGAACCCGGCGAGCTTCGACGTGGTGAAGAACCGCGTCACCGTGAAGGAACAGGATCTCCTCACCGCCGGGGCGCAGTACTTCTACGGCATCCACCTGATCCACCAGGGCGAGTCCGTCGCCAACCGCGGTGACAACCTGGCCTCGCGCGGATTCACGCCGGTCGGCTCCGCTGGCGGCTGGACGTTCAACAACAACAGCGTCGGCCAGGCCTACGGCTCGATCCTGACGCGGTGGCCGGGCGCGCAGGTCAACAGCGGCCTGAACGGCAACGACGACGGCCGCTTCTTCGTCGCCAGCAAGGTCACCGCGCTCGGCGGCGGCATGTATCGCTACGCCTACGCGATCCACAACTGCGACAACAACCGCGGCGGCGCGTCGTTCCGCGTTCCCGTCGCCCCTGGGGCCACGGTCGCGAATCCGACGTTCCGCGACATCGACCAGGACCCGCTCAACGACTGGACGTTCAGCAACAACGGCAGCGAGCTGGTCTTCACCGCGGTCGGCACCAACGCGCTGAACTGGAACACCATCTACAACTGCTCGTTCGACTGCTCGATCGCACCAGGTGCTGGCGCGATGACGATCGACGAAGCGCGGCCGGGCCCCGGCGCCCTGTCGGTCCAGATCCAGAGCCAGGTCCCCAGCGGCCTCCTGTTCGCGAGCAAGAGCTCGGTGGGCACGCCCTGCGGCACGTGCACGGCGACGTTCTACCAGCAGTTCCCGGCCCTCACCGGGTTCGACCTGGCTGGTCGCTCGATGACGATGACGCTCGGCAGCGGCGGCTACACCATCGGTGAGCCGGCCGCCACCTACGCGCCGGTCGCGGGCACCAACCTGGCACTGGCGCTGAACGGACAGACCACGGTCACGCTGCCGTTCTCGTTGCCCTACCCCGGCGGCTCGACCACGCAGTTGGTCGTGCACGCGAGCGGCTACGTGTCGCCCGGCACTCCGAACCTCTCGCAGCTCGCGCCCAGCGTCCTCAGCTTCCTGCAGGGCCAGCCGCGTTGGGCCGGCCTCTGGTCGCTGTTCAACCCGCAATCGGCGAGCGCCAACAACGTGTGGTTCGAAGCCAATGCGACGCGGGCCGTACTGAGCTGGAACAACGTCAACCTGCTCTCCAGCACGACGCCGAACAACTTCCAGATGCAGTTCTACCCGAACGGCACGGTGCAGGTGCTGTGGCAGAACGTCGCGACGTCGACGTTCGCCGCGCTGACCGGCTGGACGACCGGCGGCAACTTCTCGGATCCGGGCAACCGCGATCTCTCGGCGCAGCTGGCCGGAACGTTCACGACGTGCACGTCGCCGTTCGACGGTCTGGTCCTCGACACCAACGCGCAGCCGGTCGTCGGCACGACGTTCCAGTGGACGGTCGCGCGCGTGCCGTCCAGCACGGGCTGGGGCGCCATCATGCGCTCGCCGACGCAAGCGTTGCCGCCGATCGATCTGTCGTCCGCGGGGATGGCGGGCTGCTTCGCCCACCTCGCCGATGCCATGCCGGCCTACTTCCTGTCGCCGGGCACCAGCGCCAGCGTGCAAGAAGTGCTGCCGAACAACCCGGCCCTGATGGGCGCCACGTGGATCGGCCAGGCCATCACGTTCAATCCGGGCCGCACGCAGCTCGGCCTGGTCGCGAGCAACGCGGTCGTGCTGACGCTCGGCTTCTGATCCTGTCCGCCCGAAGGCGAACAGGATCGGAGCCCTCCTGGACGCCCCCTCGAAGCAACCGTCCATGAGTCGTGCCCAGGCCCTGGTCGCGCCGCACCGCCTCGAACTGCTCGAGGTGGCGTCCCCGCCGCTCGGGCCGCACGACGTGCGCGTGCGCCCGGCGGCGGTCGGGGTCTGCGGCACGGACTTCCACATCTGGTCGGGGGAGTCGAACTTCCACTTCGACGCCAGCGGCCGCGCGATCCCGCTGCGCGAAGCGCCGCAGATCCTCGGCCACGAGATCACCGGCACCGTCGTCGAGATCGGCAAGTCGGTGCGCGACGTCGCCGTCGGCGCGCGCGTGGTCGTCGACCAGGGCCGCAACTGCCGCAGCGAACGGCGCGAGCCGGTGTGCGACTATTGCGCGACCGGCGACAGCCACCAGTGCGCGTTCTATCGCGAGCACGGCATCTCCGGCCTGCCGGGCGCATTCGCCGACGAACTGGTGGTGCCCGCGGTCAACACGCTGCCGATCGCCGACGGCGTGCCGTTCGTCCGCGCCGCAATGAGCGAGCCGCTCGGCTGCGTGCTGCACTGCCTCGCACGCGGCGAACAGGCCCACACACGCTTCCGCGTCGCCGGCCGCGGCGCAGAGGCCGTGCGCACGGCGGTCGTGCTCGGCGCCGGCCCCGCGGGCCTCCTGTTCGTGCAGGCGCTGCGCAGCGTGCTGGCGTTCGACGGCGCGATCGTGGTCAGCGATCCGAGCCCGACGAAGCGCTCGCTGGCGACGACCTTCGGCGCCACCGCGGTGCTCCCGGACGAACTCGCTGCCGCGGTGCATGCGCGCGGCGGCGCCGAGTACCTGGTCGAGGCGACGGGTGCGGGCCACGTGCTCGCCGCCGTTCCCCGCTTGCTGAAGAAGCAGGCGACCGTGCTGCTCTACGGCGTCGGCCACGGCGACGCTCCGATGTCGCATCTGAACCCGCTGCAGTGGCGCGAACTGGCGCTGGTGACGTCGGTCGGCGCCAGCGGCGGCTTCGATGCCGATGGCCGCCCGAGCGTCTATCGGCAAGCGCAGCAGCTGCTGGCGACGGGCAAGGTGCAGGTCGATTCCATGCTGACACATCGCTACGACGGCCTGCACGCGGTGCCGCGCGCGTTCGACGGCGCGCACACGCAGCCCGACTACGTGAAGGGCGTGGCGGTGCTGTCGTGACGCCGAGAATGAGCTGACGCCCGCCTCGCGCACCAAAGCCGCGCGGCGAGAACTACAGCGCGGTATCGTGCTCCAATGACACCGAACGAGCTGCTGCAGCGGATCACGCACGACCCCCACGTGATGTCCGGACGACCCTGCATTCGCGGCATGCGGGTCACCGTCGGCACCATCGTCGGACTCCTCGCGTCCGGCAGCTCGATGGAAGACGTCCTGCGCGCCTACCCGTATCTCGAGCGCGACGATGTGCTCGCAGCCTTGACCTTCGCAGCCTGGCGATCGCAGGAGATGGATCTTCCGCTGCGCGCGTCATGAAGATCCTCGTCGACATGAACCTGACCCCGGAATGGGTCCAGTTCTTCGCGACGGAGGGGATCGAAAGCCGCCATTGGTCGACCGTCGGCGATCCGAGCAGCCAAGACGACACCGTGCTGGGTTGGGCACGTGAGCACGGGTGGATCGTCTTCACCAACGACCTCGATTTCGGAGCCTTGCTCGCAAAGGCCGGCACCTTGGGACCGAGCGTGATCCAGGCAAGAACTCAGGATCTACTGCCTGCGGGCCTCGGTCGCACGATGATCGAGATCCTCAGGCGCTTCGAACAGGAGTTGGATCGCGGCGCGCTCGTCGTCGTCGAGCCCGCCAGCGCGCGCGTCCGCATTCTGCCGATTCGACGGCCAGGACTCTCGTGACCCGTACCGTGGCCCTGTTCGCGACGTGCCTCGCCGACCAGATGTGGCCGGAGGTCGCCCACGCGACGGTCGCCGTGCTCGAACGGGCCGGCTGCCGCGTGACCTTCGATCCGGCGCAGACGTGCTGCGCGCAGCCGGCGTTCAACTCGGGGCATTGGCCACAGGCGCGCGAGGTGGCGCGACACTTCGTGCGCACCTTCGAACGCGCCGACGCGATCGTCGCGCCGTCGGGCTCGTGCACGGCGATGGTGCACCGCTACGAACAGCTGTTCGCCGACGAACCGGACTGGCGCGCGCGCGCGGCGGCACTCGCGCACAAGACGCACGAGCTGACCGCGTTCCTGGTGCGCGAACTGCGCGTCACCGAACTCGGTGCCCGCTTCCCGCACCGCGTCGCCGTGCACGACGCCTGCCACGGCAAGCGCGAACTCGGCCTCTACGACGAGCCGCGCGCGCTGCTGCGCGCCGTGCAGGGCCTCGAACTGGTCGAACTGCGCACCGGCGAAGCGTGCTGCGGCTTCGGCGGCACGTTCGCGGTGAAGTTCCCCGAGCTGTCGACGGCGATGGTCGACCACAAGCTAAGCGGCCTCGACGAGGACCGCGTCGACGTGCTGACCGCGGTCGACGGCAGCTGCCTGATGCAGCTGCGCGGCCGCCTGCAGCGCCGCGGCTCGCGCGTGCGCACGCTGCACCTCGCCGAGATCCTGGCGGCGCGCTGAAGCGGAGGAACGGTGCGGCTACTTCGCCGCGTCGACCGCCGGCGGCTCGCGGCCGGCGAGTTTGCACAGCTCGAGCACGACCGGATCGATCGCCGCCTTGCCGCGGATCGTCAGCGTCTCCTTGCCGGCGAACAGCGGCAGCAGTTCGTTCGCCCACGCCGATTTCGCCGCCTTGCCCTTCACGGTCGCCGACAAGGCTCCGAGGCGACGCGCCTGCTCGCGGCCGACCCGCCGATCGCTGCCGCGCTTGCCGTTGGCCAGGTAGGCGACGAGCTCGTCCTTGCAGCGCTGCGTGAAGCCCGCCTCGCCGTCGATCGCGCGCCACGTGCGCGCCAGCAGCGCCGTGTCGCGGCAGCCTTGGCGCTCGAGCTCGCCGAGCAGCCGCTGGTTCGCCGGCGCACCAGCCGGCGTCGGCAGTGCTGCGATGCGCGCGTGGGCCAGGTCGACGACGGTCGTGCGGTAGAGCGCGTGCTCCTTCGCATCGAGTGCCGGCACCGCGAGCGTCTCGAAGCGATCGACGAAGCGCAGCACGTCGTCGGCGTCGGCCAGCGCCGCGATCGCGCCGTCGAGCAGGACCAGCGCGAACGGGTTGCGGGCCAGCGCCGCCTCGACGAACGCCAGCGCCTGCGCGCCCTGCTCGGCCGCCGGCAGCGCGTCGAACACGCGCCGCAGCACCATCGTCTCGAGGTGGGCCGCCATCCCGTGGTTGCAGGCCCAGGCGATCGCCTGGTGGAACACCATCGGCCGCCGCCCGCCGCGGTCGTCGTGGTTCCAGCCGGCGTGCACCGTGGTCACCTCGTCGCCGCCGGTCGCGTACTGCTCGCCTGTGCACCGGAAGCGCCCGCTGGCCGCGTCGTGGTCCATGCGCACCAGCGCGCAGTGGCCGGGCTGGCCGGCGGTGGCGGCGGGCACGCCGACGATGCGCCAGGTGCGCGCGCCGATGTTGCCCATCGTTCCGCACACGCCGCCGTCCTTCCACATCATCTGGATCGAGCCGTAGGCGAACGGGAACGGCGACGAGCGCCGCGCCGACTGCATGTCGAACTGCTGCGCGATGCCGCCGATGTACTCTCCGTACGTCTTCAGCTCGCCGTGGTCGCGGAACGCCTGCCAGATCGCTTCGCGTTCGCGCAACGGTTGGTCGTCGGCGGCCAGCATCAGCAGCAGCGGCCACGGGGCCGTCAGCGGGAAGCGCGGCCACTTGCGTTCGGCGCGCACCTCGGCCGGGAACGCATGGCGGTCGTTGCGCACCAACCACGCCATCGACTCCGCCATCGTCGGCGCAGGGTCGCGCGCGGCCGGCATGCGACCCTTGCTGCGGTAGGCGGCGAGGAACAGCTCGTGCGCGTCGGCGATGCGCTTGCGCAACGCGCCGTCCTCGACCGCGGCCTCGGAGTACCAGTGCACCGCGCGTTCGCCGCAGTCGATGCGCACGTCGGGATGGCCGTTCGCCGTCATGTAGGCGTTGAACTCCGCCTGCAGCGCGGCCGACGCGATGACGTCGGCGGCCAGCGGCGCGCGCGCGACCTTGCGCACGACGGCGACCTCCTTGCCGCGCGGCTTCGCCACGCCCTTCTCGTCGTACTCGAGCGGCGGCAGTTCCCGCACCTTCACGTCGACCTCGACCGGCGCGTGGCTCTCGAGGAAGTTGACGATGTGGTCGTCGCGGTCGTGCTTCCGCTGCGGATCGTTGGTGTCGACGGGCACGCGCGGATCACCCGGGATCACCAGCTGCAGCGGCGCGCGCGGCCGCAGGTCGGGCAACGCGTCGCCCGGCTTCTCGTCGGCGCCGTCGTTCCAGCCGAGCGCCTCGGCGCGCGGGCCCGCGTACGAGGATTGGATCGCGAACGCGAGCGCCAGTTGCGGGTATTCGCGGCGCACCCGTTCGCTGCCGAGGTCGAGCTCGAGCGAGCGCAGCGCCAGCAGCACCGGCAGTGGATCCCGACGGCAGCCGTAGACCGACGTGCGCAACTGCGGGTCGCCGTCGATCCACGCCAGGAAGTCGGCCGGCAGCTCGATGCCTTTCGCCTTGCACGCGGCGAGCGTGCGTTCGCGCGCGGTGTCGACGTGCTCGGCGATGCGCGCGCGCCAGTCGACGGGAGCCGGGCCTTGCGCGGCGGCCGCGAGGCTGAAGAGCACGGCAGCGGCGAGAACCTGCGCTGCGGCAGCGCCCACCAGGAGTCGGGTTCGCATCGTTCGATCGCTTGGCGTGGTCGTCGTCGGGTTCAGCGGACGCGGATCTCGCGACCGACGGTCGCCGAGAAGCCCTGCGGGCCGGCGGGATCGAGCGCGAAGGCCTGCACCGCGAACTGCACGCCGACGGCGCTGGGCGGCGTCGGGAACACGAACGTGCCGCTGCCGGCCGCGTCGAACGGCACCGAGACGACGCCGAGCACCGGGAAGATCAGCAGCGTGCAGCCGATCACCGGCACCGCGACCTGGTCGGTCGCGAAGCCGAGCACGGCGATCGACGCCGGCACGCCGTTGGCAATCGTGAAGGCGACCGCGCTGCCGGCGAGCGGCGCGTCGCCGTTCGTGGTCAGGCTCGGTACGCCGTTGCTGCCAACGCAACCGGGGCCGTAGGCACCGTCGTAGCCGACGGGCACGCACGGACTGGCGACGCCCGAGTTGTTGCCGTGCACCATGTAGACCGTATCGCCGACGTCGAAGCCGGCGACGAACGCGCTGGTCGGCACGACGACGGTGACGTTCGTGCCCTGCGTGCAGAACAGGTTCTGCGTGTGCGTCATCACGCCGGTCTGCGAGCAGGTCGCGTTGCCAAAGCGCATGTGCGCGCAGGTCGCGAAATTCTTCGAGTAGACGACGGCGACCGTGTCGTCGGCGCGCCAGGTGACGCTGTGCAGGGTGACGGCGTCCTGGGCGGAAGCGAACGCGGCGAAACCGGCCGCGGCGACGAGGGAGAGCAGGTGGCGCATGGGATGCAGGGCTGGGGCGGCGCGCAGTCTAGCCACCGCTCGCGACGGCGACGATCCGGGCGGCACATGCGTGCAAAGCCCCTGGATGTCGGCGATGGTCCCGGAGTGGAGCCGATGCGACCCGAGACCCTCGCGCAGAACGTGCGCGACGCGCTGCGCGACCCGGTGCTGACCGGCGCGCTGCGCCGCGCCACCGATACGTTCGCGCAGCGTCGCCAGGGCGCCGTCGGCTCGCTCCCCGACTGGGAGGAGCTGCGCACGCAGGCGGCGGCGATCAAGGCGCACACGCTGAGCCGGCTCGACCACTTCCTCGAGCAGTTCGTGCAGCGGGCCGAAGCCGCGGGCACGGTCGTGCACTGGGCGCACGACGCGGCCGAAGCCTGCGCGATCGTGCAGCAGCTCGCCGAACGCCACGGCGCCGCGCGCCTGGTGAAGAGCAAGAGCATGGCGACGGAGGAGATCCACCTGAACGCGGCGCTGGCGACCAGCGGGCGCGAACCGGTGGAGACCGACCTCGGCGAGTGGATCATCCAGCTCGCCGGCGAGACGCCGTCGCACATCATCGTGCCCGCGATCCACAAGACGAAGGAGGCGATCGGCCAGCTGTTCGTCGACAAGCTCGGCGTGCCGGCGTCGAGCGAGCCCGCGGTGCTGGCCGAACACGCACGGCAACGCCTGCGCGCGCACTTCGCCGCCGCCGACCTCGGCATCAGCGGCGTCAACTTCGGCGTCGCCGAGACCGGCTCGATCCTGATCCTCGAGAACGAAGGCAACGCGCGCATGACGACGACGCTGCCGCGCGTGCACGTCGCCGTGATGGGCATCGAGAAGGTGATCCCGCGCGCTCGCGACCTCGACGTGTTCCTGCGCCTCTTGCCGCGCTCCGGCACGGGGCAACACCTGACGACCTACCAGAGCCTGCTGACCGGGCCCGATCCCGAAGGCCAGGGGCCGCGCGAACTGCACGTCGTGCTGCTCGACAACGGCCGCTCGCGCATCGCCGCCGACGAACGCATGCAGTCGACGCTCGCCTGCATCCGCTGCGGTGCCTGCCTCAACGCCTGCCCCGTCTACCAGTCGATCGGTGGCCACGCCTACGGCTCCGTCTATCCGGGCCCGATCGGCGCCATCCTGACGCCGCAGCTGCAGGGCCTGCCCGCCGCCGGCAAGCTGCCGTTCGCGTCGAGTCTGTGCGGCGCCTGCAAGGACGTCTGCCCGGTCAAGATCGACATCCCGTCGCTGCTGCTCGAACTGCGCGCGCGCGCCGTCGCCAGCGGCAACGCCGGCAGCGGCGGCCGTCTCGAGAAGCTGGTGTGGCGGCTGTGGTCGTGGTGCGAACGCAGCCCGCGCCGCCATCGTGTGGCGATGTGGCTGGCCCGCATCGGCGCGCGCGTGCCGTTCGCAGCGAAGCTGCTGCCGCCGCTGCGCGCGTGGGCTGCGAGCCGCGAGGTGCCGAAGCCGAACGGCAAGTCGTTCCGCGCCACCTACCGCGGCGAACGCGAGGGCGGACGATGAGCAGCGCGCGCGATGCGATCCTCGGCGCCTTGCGCCAGGGCCTGCGCGGCACCGCAGTGCCGCCGCTGC
>CANGSN010000007.1 GCA_947455805.1 Planctomycetota bacterium | reverse complement strand
GGCAGCGCCCCGTTCGCACCGGCCGAAGCCCATGCCAGCTGTCCGCTTGCGCAACATCGTCCCAGTCTGACTGTCCGATCCTTGCACACGGAGGAGAGCCCGTGGGGAACAACTGGACAGAGTGTCTGCGCCCGATCTGGGTCGTCGGCTTGGCCGTGCTCGCAGCGAGCTGCTCGCTGGACAACGCCACCGAGCCGAACGTCATGGCCCGCCAGCTGGGCGTGCAGACCGCCCCGCCGCCGGTCGACGACCGGCCGCAGTTCGTGGTCGCCAGCATGATCGGCGACCCGCTGGCGGCGCCACAGCCGGTCCCGCTGGGCGAGAGCGCGCCGCGGCAGTTCGTGCCCGAGCTGCGCGAAGCGGCGATCGTCGTCGGCACCTACGCGGCGCACGTGGTCGACGACGCGCTGATGGCGGCGTTCCTCGGCCAGGTCGAGGGCATCACGGCCAGACCGGCGAACTGCCCCGACCGGGACGTCGTCGACCTGCTGATGGTCGGCAAGGCCGACTTCGGCGTCATCGGCGGACCGCTGTCGCAGCGCGAGCAGCAGGCCGGCCTGCGGCAGAGCCGCATCGGCGTCGAACTGTTCGCCCTGTCGATCGCGCCCAACTCGCCGGTCAAGTCGCTGACGCGCCAACAGGTACGCGCCATCTTCACCGGCGAGGTCACCTCGTGGCAGCAGCTCGGCTACGACGGCGGCGCCATCGTGCCGGTGATCCCGAGCGACCGCGCGATGGCCGAACGCGCCGCGCGCGCCCTGATCCCGGGCGACGCGTTCGTGTCGACGTGCCTCGGCGTGCCGACCGAACGCCACGTCGTCGACCAGCTGCTGCGCGAACCCGGCGCGATCGGCATCGTGCGCCTCACGGCGACGCCGCACGAAGCCGGCCAGAAGCTGCTGCAGATCGACTGGTGCCAGCCGTCGCTCGAAGCGTTCGGTTGGGGGACGTATCCGTACGGCATCGCGGTGCACGTGGTCACGCAGGGCCAGCCGGCGGGTGTCGCGGAGCGCTTCGTGCAGTTCGCTCGCGGCGACGAAGGGCGGGCGCTGCTCGGCCGCACGCTGCTGCCGATGCAGTGAGCGGGTGCCTTCGCGAGGGGCTCGAGGTGACCTCGAGCCCGAATCACCGCACGAATTCGCCGAGCCTCTCCACCCACTGCCGGGCCGGCAGCACGTGCACGCCGCCGTCGAGCAGGGGCTGATCGCCGAGGTAGACGGCCACCGCGTGGCGGATCGACTTGCTATGGAGCAACTCGCGCAACGCGTCCCCCGACTCACTGCGCCAACGCTCGCTCGCCTTGACCTCGATGCCGACGCTGTATTCGGCACCACACCAGACAAAGTCGACCTCGACGCCGGCTCCGGTGCGATACCAGGTGATCTCGCCGCCGCACCCTGCGTGCTGCAGATGCGCGCGCAGTTCGTGCAGCACCCAGGTCTCGAGCAAGGTCCCCTTCTCGCTGTCGTGCACGGGAGCACGCAGCTGGTTGGCGACGGCGCGCACGACACCGGGATCGAAGAAGTAGAACTTCGGCCCTGCCTTCTCGCGGACCTTCAGGCGCGGCTGCCACGCCGAGACCCAGACGCCCACCAGCGTGTCGACGAGCACTTCGAAGTTCCGGCTCACCGTGACCCGGTTGACCTTGGCCTCGTTCGCGACGTTGCTGAAGTTCACGACCTGACCGTTGAGGATGGCCGCGACGCGGAGGAACCGCGAGAACCCGGCGAGGTCCCTGGTCAGGGCCTCCTGCTGGATCTCCTGCCGCAGGTAGTTCGCGGCGTATGCCTCCAACGTGTCGATCGCCGAGCCAGGCTCGGAGCGCACACCGGGCAGCATGCCGATCCGAAGCACGTCGTCGATGGGAGTGTCCAGGCCCGCCTCGGCGAGCGTCAGCGGAAAGAACGATCGGTTGATCACGCGACCAGCGAGCAAGTTGGCGTCGAGCCGACGCAGCTTGCGCGCGCTCGAACCACTGAGCGCGAAGCGATAGCGACGGCCGTGCGCGGCGATCAGTGCGTGCACTTCGTCGAGCAGAGCAGGCACCTTCTGCACTTCGTCGACGACCACCCAGGATCCCGCCGGCAACGCCTCGACCTGAGTTCGAAAGCTGCCCGGATCGTGCAGGTACTTCAGGTAGTTCTCGGTGGTGACGAGGTCGAACCACCGTGCCTCGGGCAGCACCTGCCGCAGCCACGTGGTCTTGCCTGTGGCCCGCGGGCCGAACAGGAAGAACGACGACTGCGGCAGCCCGAGGAGTCTTGTATACATAGTGTTCATTATGCACGACATTTTGAACACTACCTAGGCAGGATCCGAAACTGGCGATGGCGTCGAGCTTTACAGAGCCCACGCGCCTGACCTGGAGCCTCGATGGGTTGACCGCGGCGCGCCGACGGCGCAACGTGCCGCGGTGCCGAAGCGTCGTCTCCCTCGCACCCTGCTCGCCCTCGCCGCCCTCGCGAGCCTCGGTGGCTGCCTCGGCCTCGATCCGCTGAGCGCGCAGGCGAACGAGCGGCTGCGCGTCTTCGACTTCTACTGGCAGCAGCTCGCCGACGACTACCCGCTGTTCGGGCCGCGGCCGATCGACTGGAACGAGCTGCGCGCGCGCTATCGCGCCGCGGTGCCGTTCACGCGCACGCCGCACGAGTTCTACCACCTGCTGACCGGCATGCTGTCCGAGCTCGCCGACGTGCACGTGTCGCTGTCGATCCCACCGGAACGGATGGCGATCGCCGATCTAGCCGCCACCTCGCTGCTCGACGTCGACGGCTTCCGCGTGATGCCGATCGAAGGCCGGCTGCACGTCGTCGGCTGGCCGCTCGGCCACGCGCCGATGCCGCCCGACGTGCTGACCAACGGCGACAACCACCCGGAGCTTTGGCGCGTCGAAGGCTTCCCGGTGGTGCTGTCGCTGGTCGGCAACCTGTTCCTCGGCCCGCCCGATTCGCCGGTCGAACTGCAACTGCGCTGGCGCGACGGCTCGATCACGCGCCACGTGCTGCGGCGGCCGGTGGTGACGAGTGGCCAGGCTCGCTCGCCGCTCGGCCACCTGCGCCCGGACGCGCGGCGCTTCCGCCTGCGCCAGTCGCAGCCGTTCTGCTGGCTCGCCGTCGACGACTTCGACCAGGACCTGCCGATCGAGAAGCTCGAGGCCATCGTCGACCGCGCGCGCGAGTCCGACGGGCTCGTGCTCGACCTGCGCAGCAACCTCGGCGGCCTGTTCGCCAACGCGCAGCGCCTGGCCGAACGCTTCCTGCAGTCGCGCGTGCCGCTGGTGTTCGCGCCGCCGCACCCCGAGTCGCGCTGGTTCGGCCTCGTCACCGTCGAGTGGTTCATGCAGGACGAGTGGCAGCCGCGCGAGCCGCGCTTCGATCGCCCGCTGGTCGTGCTGACCAGTGCGATGACCGGCAGCGCCGCCGAGCACACCGCGCGCATCTTGCAGCGCCACGCCGGCGCGATCGTCGTCGGCGAACGCACCGCCGGCGCCGAGGCGGTGGTGCAGCAAGCAGAGGGCCCCGACGGCGGCACGCTGCGCTTCGGTTCGACGCGCGTGCTCGAGTCGAACGGCGTCGGCCTGCAGGAGGAGGGCGTCGTGCCGGACGTCGCCGTGCGGTTGCGCATCGAGGACGTCGAGATGCTCGGCCCCGACGGCGCCGTCGTCGAATGGGAGACGCGCATCGCCGCGGCGGCCCGGGCTTCGCTCGAACGCCTCGCACGCGCCCGTGGCAACGGCCGCTGACGGCGCCCGCATGATGATCGAACGGCAGGTCGATATCGACCCGGTCGCCGGCAGAATGACGCGCGACCGCCGCTCGCCAACCGCCCATGCCGACGATCGATTTCGACGCCCTCGACTACCGCGCCGACCAGACGTTCGCCGCCGCGCACTACACGCTGCGCGGCGACGAGAAGGGTTGGAGCGTGCACCGCGACGGCGTGGCGCTGCTCGAACTCGGCCCCGGCTACCGCCTGCTGCGCACGCGCGCCTGCGGCGTCTGCTCGACCGACCTGGCGCGCCACCACCTGCCGTTCCCGCTGCCGCAGGTGATCGGCCATGAAGTGATCGCGACCGACGACCAGGGCCGCCGCTTCGTCGTCGAGATCAACGCCAGCCACCACGCGCGCGGCGTCGCCAGCGACTGCGCGTTCTGCCGCGCCGGCCTGCCGACGCACTGCCCGGAGCGCCTGACGCTCGGCATCCACGGCCTGCCCGGCGGCTTCGGCCCGTGGATGCTGGTGCCCGAGCACGCGTGCCTCGAAGTGCCAGCGAACGTGCCCGACAGCGCCGCCGTGCTGGTCGAACCGTTCGCCGCCGCCCTGCACGCGGTGCAGACGCTGGCGCCGCGACCCGGCGAACGCATCGCCGTGCTCGGCCCGCGGCGCCTCGGCATGCTGGTGGTCGCAGCGCTGGCCGGCGTGCGCGCCAAAGGCAAGCGCACCGGCGGCGACTTCCGCATCGCGGCGCTGGCGCGCGACCCGGCGCTGCTGCAGCTGGCGACGACGTTCGGCGCCACCGAGACGATCCAGGTCGACGACACGGCGAGCGCGCTGGCCGACCAGGCGTTCGACTGCGTCATCGACACCACCGGCAACCCGCAAGCACTCGCCACCGCGGTGCGCCTCGCCCGCCGCGAGGTGCACGTGAAGTCGACGCACGGCCAACCGTCGTGCGGACTGTCGCAGCTGACCGGGCTCGTGGTCGACGAACTGGCGCTCGAAGCGTTCCCGAACAAGCCGGACCAGGCGCTCGCCGGCACCGCCCCGTGGCAGCGCCTGCGCACCGGCAAGAACCCGCGCGTCGCCTGGCTGGCGCAGAGCCCGCCGCCGCTGTCGCTGCTGCGCACCGCGGACCTGACGCGCGGCCCGGCGGCGCGCTTGCTGCCGTCGTACACGCAAGCACGCGACGGCCTGCCGCGCGCCGACTGCGCCGTGGCCGCGACCGCGGCCGAGGTCGACGCCGCGATCCGGCCGATCGCCGGCGACGAGATCTGCCTGGTGCGCCCGCGCGGCTCGATCCTGATCCTGCCGAATCCCGCCGAACCGTCGCCCTTGCTGCGCGCGGTCGCCCAACGCGGCCTGCGCCTCGGCAGCTCGCGCTGCGGCGACTTCCGGCAGGCGCTCGACCTGCTCGCCGGCGATGCCGAACTGCAGCGCATCGGCGAACGGCTGGTGACGCACCGCTTCGCCGCCGCCGAGCTAGAGGCCGCGTTCGCGATGGCGCGTTCGCGCGGCTGCATCAAGGCGGTCGTCGAACACCGCGAAGCCGGAGGCCGCGCGTGAAGGACACGAGCCAACCGACGTCGCTGGGCCCGTCGCTGCGCCGCGAGCACGACGTGTGGGCGCTCGGCTTCGACGCGCAACCGGTGCTGCACGGCCTGTCGGTGCTGTCGCGCGCGATCGCCGAGATGGCGACGTCGGCGGCGCGCAGCGACCGTTCGGACCTCTCCGTCGAGCGGCGCCTGCGTGCGCGCGAGAACCCGGAACTGGTCGAGCGCTTCGGCATCGACGGCATGCGCCTCGTCGCCGAGATGGCGACGTTCGACTGGATCGCCGAACAGCCCGAGATGCTGGAGACGCGGCTGCGTGCTCTGCTCGGCAGCCTGCAGCGCCAGCGCTACCGCGAAGCGCTGCTGCCCGACGATCGCACACGCACCAAGGCATTGGTCGCCGACTTCGACGGCGAACACGCGAGCCGCTTCGTGCTCGAGTACCTGCCGCCGCGCCGCAGCGGCGCGCACGGTTCGCTGCGCGTGACCGTCGAGAACGTGCAAGGCCGCCGCATCGACCTCGCGTCGCTGCCGCACGTGCGCATCGACGACGTCGCCGAGCGCCACTTCATCGCCGGCTCGACGCGCATCGCGCAGACGTGGACGGAAGGGTTGCGCCGCGAGGCCGAGCGCGGGCGGCGCTCGTTCGTCGAGAAGCGCGTGCCGCACAGCCACCTGTTCCACCAGCTCGACCAGGCGGGGCTCGGCACGCTGCAGCAGGTGTCGCTACAGTGGGGCGATCAGGCGCTGCCGCTGCTGCTGGAGAGCGATCCGCAGGCGATCGCCGACATGCTGAAGCGCGTGCTGCTGGCGTTCGAGGACCGCGGCATCCGACGCCTGCTCGGCGAACGCGAGGTGCTGCGCGTCGACACCGGCCTGCTGCCGGTGTTCGTCGACATCGCCCAGCTCGGCCGCGTGCTCGAGCTGTCGCTCGGCCAGCGCCGCCAGCGCCTCGACGCCGACGCGTTCCTGCGCCGCATGCCGGCGCTGAGCGCCGTCGTCGCTCAGCATCGTGAGGCCGAGCCGATGCGCGACGTCGCGGTGTTCCTGGTGCACCACATGACCGCCGAGGTCGTCGGCACCATCGCCGCGCTGCGCGCCCTCGGCTGCCGCGACCTGTCGGTGCTGTTCGTCACCTACTCGGGAGAGCCGGCCTCGAGCTACCTCGACGCCGTGCTCGACCTGCCGGTCGACGCGTTCCGCTCCCTGGCGCTGGTCAACGTGCCGACGCCGGGCCACCTCGACGGGCACTACCGCCTGTCGACGCAGTATTCGCGGCTCGACGAGGCGCCGGCGATCGAACGCGCGCTCGCGGCGCGCGGCATCGCCTTCCTGCCGGCGATGCGCGCCGCGGCGGTGGTGCCGTTCCTGCGCCAGCTCGGTCGCTGCCGGGCCAACGGCCGGCGGCTGCTGTTGGTCGAAGACGGCGGCTACCTCGGTCCGGTCGTGCAGGACGGGCTCTTGCGCGGGGTCACGCTCGGCACCTTCGCGCAGGAACTCGGCGCCGACGCCGACGCGCTCGGCGGGCTCGACGGCAAAGCACTGCTGGCGGCGGTCCTCGGCGACCACCTGTGCGGCACCGTCGAGCACACGCGCAACGGCTTCGACCGCCTCGCCGCGGTCGAACGCCAGCACGGGCACCTCGCCTTGCCGTCGTTCTCGATCGCGATCTCGCACCACAAGCGGGCGATCGAGGCGCGCGAGGTCGCGGCGTCGATCCTCGGCGCCGTCGAATCGGTGCTGAACGCCGACGGCAAGATCCTGTCGCGGCGCCGCGCGCTGGTGCTCGGTTCGCGCGGCGCCATCGGCAGCGAACTGGTGCGCCACCTGCGCACGCGGCTCGACACGCGGCCGATCCTCGGCGTCGACCTCGTCGCCGATCCGGCGACGACGCCCGCTGACGTGGTCGAGGCGCGCACGCTCGCCGGACTGCCGGCCGGCGCGTTCCTCGACGTCGACCTCGTGCTCGGCGTCACCGGCGACAGCGTGCTGCGCGGCAGCGACCTCGAGCAGTGGCTGCTGCACGGCAAGCAACCGTTCCTGGTGCTCGCCAGCGGCTCGACGAAGAAGGTCGAGTTCCACGGCCTGATGGAGTGGTTCGACGCGCTGGTGCGCACGGAGACGCCGCGGCTCGGCACGGTGCCGGTGGGCATCCGCGCGGAGGAACTGCTCGATCCGCGCACGTTGCGGCTCTACGGCCACCGCTGCCACTTCGACTTCGGCGACGGCCGTCCGAGCAAGACCGTGCTGGCGCTCGGCAACCTGACGCCGATCAACTTCCTGTTCTACGGCGTCGCCACCGAACTGATCGACGAGGTGCTGACGCAGCTGGTGCGCACGTCGCTCGGCCTGCTGGCCCGCACCGGACGCGGCGAGAACGTGCCGAAGCGGCTGCTGGCGGTCGATCGCGACATCGACGTCGACGGCGCCCCGCGCGGCTGAGCCGGCTGGCAAGCAGACGACGCAGCGGGGCTGATGGCGTCGTTCTCGCGGCGGATGGATCCCGCGTTGCGGCGTCCCAGGAGGCGCTGATTCGGGTCGCCCAGCGGGCGAGCCGAATCAGAACTTGATGCCGGCCGTCAGGAAGACGCCCTGCACGTCGACGTCCGCGTCGAAGTCGCGGTCGGTCGCGGTGCCGTAGGCGTCGAGCAGCAGGTAGCGGTAACCGGCCATCAGGTCGAAGTTCTTGGTCGCCTGCAGACGGAGGTAACCCTCCATGTCCCAATAGCGGCCGCTGCCGTCGCCGAGGTCCGCACCCATGATGCCGGCGTTGGCGCCGATGGTCAGCGGGCCGAACAGGCCCTCGACCTCGAGGAACGGCATCGGGACGACGACGTCGGTGACGACCTCTTCGCGGCTGGTCTGGCTGCGCGCGGCGACGTCGAGCGAGTAGTAGCCAGCCTGGGCACCGACGGCGACGCGGTACTTCTCGCCGCGCAGCACCTCGAAGCCCCAGTTCGCCGAGATGGCGTAGAACTCGGTCGACGTCGTCACCTGCGAACCGGCGGCGATGTTGCCGAAGTCGCCCAGCAGCTGGCCGCTGCTGTTGGCGTCCATGCCGAAGCCATGCAGGCGGAAGCGGTGCTTGCCGTTGCTCGCCTCGAGGCGCGCGTAGGGAGCGGCCTGGGTGTCGCCGGTGCCGAGCTCGCTGTCGATGTCGTTCTGGTTGTCGCCGAGCGACAAGCTGCCGGCCGCGTTCTGCAACGCGATCTGACCGTTGGCGACCGCGAACATCGGACCGACGTTGAGGCGGTAGGCGTTGCCCTTGCAGGCAGCGAAGAGGCACAGCGTCGAGACGAGCAGCAGCGACGACTTGGTCATGGCGAACGGGAGCATCGCGCACGCGGACCCGATTCGCCAGCCGGGGCAGCGATCAGAAGCGCAGGCCGCCGCCGACGAACCAACCGGACAAGGTGAGATCGACCCCCACCTGGCCCCCATCGGTTGCGCCGTTGGCATCGATGCCGAGGTGGCGATAGCCGACCGCGAACGAGACCGGCGCCACCGGCGTCCATTGCAGCCTGGCTTCGGCGTCCAGGAATCGACCACCGTCGCCGGCCGAGGTGATGTCGAGGTAGCCGAGCTCGGCCGTGGCCAGGAAGTCGCCGACCGCGACCTCGCTGCGCACGAACAGCAGCGGTATGCCGAGCAGTTCGTCGATCTCCTCGCGATTGCCGAGCACGGTCTCGCGCACGGTGAAGTCGAGGTCGACGACGTCCATCGCCAGCCCTGGCTGCACACGCACGGGCCCGAGCCGCAGATCGAACGCGGCCGCCAGCTTGCCGATCGCCACGTCGAGATCCGACGCGACCGGAGTGCCGGCCACCAGCCCGCCGAAGCCCGACTGCAGCACGCCCTCGCCGTTCTCCTGCAGCGACATCACCGAACCGGACAGCGCCAATGGACCGACGTCGAGCCGACCGCGCGCATACGGAGCGCCCCGATCGTCGCCGAGACCGAACGCCGAACGCACGCTCTGTTCGCTGGTGCTGCCGGTGTCACTGAGGGCGAGGTCGCCGCGCACCGCGAGCTGCGCGTAGCCGACCTCGGCGGTGCCCGACCACGAACTGCAGGCGTTCGCCGCGAGCAGTGCGAACAGCATCGCGGCCAGGGCAGCGCGACGGCGAGTGGGACGCGGGAGCGGAAGCACGGGTGCGGGACGGTGCGGAGGAGCTGCCCGATACGAGTCGACGCCGCAGCGAGGGTAACCGGCAGCGCGATGGATTTGCCCGCGAGGCCCTTCGATACTGCGCCGCCTCACCGCGCCGTCCACTCGCCTGGAGTTCGCATGCATCACCGCGCCGTCGGCTCCCTCTGTCTCTTGTCCGTCCTCTTCGCCGGCTGCATCGTGCCGAAGGACGCCAAGCCCACCGTCGCCATGGGAGCGACGTTCGCGACCAAGTTCGTGCACCGCGGCATCACGCTGGTCGACAACCCGGTCGTGCAACCGCGCCTCGGCATCGCCCTGCCGACCTCGTCCGGCGACACGATCCGCGTCGACGTCGAGGCGAACATGGACCTGCGCAACAACACCGGCGGCGCCTGGTTCCCCGACGGCCATGCCGGCCGCTTCTCGCAGATCGAAGCCGTCGCCAGCTACCAGAAGCGCATCGGCGACTTCGACCTGCGCGCCGGCGTACACAACTACAACCTGCCGAACGGCCTCGAATTCGCGAACGGCGAACGCGGTGCGACCTCGGAGGTGTTCCTGCTGGCCAGCACCACGTTGCTCGACGCGACGCCCTACGTGTCGCTGCACTACGACTTCGACGAAGTGCGCGGCGGCTACTACCGCGCCGGCTGCACCGAGGACATCCCGCTCGGCGACCAGTGGTCGCTCAACCTCGACGGCTCGCTCGGCTACGTCAGCGAAGCGCAGGCGTCGTGGCTCTACGGCCTGGGCGAAGCGGGCCTCGCCGACCTGCGCGGCACGATCGCGCTCAACTACAAGTACGACGAGCGCACCACGCTGACCGCCAGCGCGAACGGCTCGGCGATGATGAACTCGGTGCAGGATCGCTGGTTCCGCGACATCGCGCCGCAGGGCATCGACGACGACCCGATCTGGTTCACGATCGCGGTCACCTGGGTGTTCTGAGCCAGCTCGCCCGCAGGGCGACCCGGCTCGGCGATTGCCGGGACGCCGCAACGCGGGGCCCATCGACGCGAGATCGAAGCATCCAGCCCCGCTGCGTCGTCTCCTCGGGGCCAGCTGCGCAGAGTCGCTTCAGCGGCTGCGCAGGCGGAACTCGCCGCGGCCCTGGTCGACGAACAGCGTCAGCTGCGACGCCGCGGCATCGGCGGGCAGGTCGAACGTCTTCGACTTGACGCTCTCGATGCGCACCTCCGGGTCCTGCTTGCCGTCGACGAACACGTCGGCGGCGCTGCCGATCTCGATCGACAGCTGGCCGCGCCGGCGTTGCAGACGGAACCAGCCGCGGGTCACGACCTTCTCGTCGGGTGCGTTCGGGAACTGGAGCCGGATCGCTTCGCCTGCGGGCGACCAGCCGGTCTGGGTGAGCTGGCTCGGATGGGCGTCGACGGTCCAATCCGACTCGTCGCTGCCACCCGTGCGGCTGCAGACGACGGTGTAGCCGACGGCGCCGAACTCGGCCCGCACGCCGATCCTCGCCGGCGCCCCGTTCTCGTCGGCGACCTCCGAGGTGAGCTTGCCGCTCCACTCCCAGTAGGTCTCGTTCGGATCGAGGCTGGTGCTGAGCGTGCGCAGCTCCTTGTTGGCCGTGCAGGCGACGAAGTCGTCCTTGTCGTTCGACACGTCGACCCAGAAGACGTCGCGCTTGTCGAGGCGCCACTCGGGCAGCGCCTTGAAGCCGACCATCGCCTTGCGACCAGGGAAGTCGGCGACGGTGATCGGCACCTTCTGCCTGGCGGTCTGGCCCTTGCCGTCGTTGACCTCGAGCTCGACGTCGAAGACGACACCGGGCAGGCCGTCCATGACCTGGATGTCGATCTTCTCGCTGTTCCGCGTGCGCGCGAACAACTCGTCGGGCATCGACCACGCGAACATCGACCTGCCGCCCGGCGAGCGGACCTTCGCCTCGAGCTTGACGGTCTGCTTCAGGGCGAACGCGCCGTCGGCACCGACGATCGCGTCGATCACCGGCGCCGCCGGCTTCGGCTTCGGCGGCGTGGTCGTCGTGCCACCGCCAGCCACCGGTTCCCCGCCGGCCTCGCCGCCATCGCGGCCCAACAGCAACCAGCCGCCGATCCCGAGCACCAGCGCACCGCCGACGAGCAGCGCCAACGGCGGCTTCTTCGGGCTCGGCTTCGCTTCTGGCGTCGATTTCGGCTGCGGCGGCTTCGCGCCGGACGTCGCCGAATCCTCCTTCGGCGGCAGCTTCGAGACCACCGTCGCGCCGAGGTCCTCGAACGCCGGCTTCGGCGGTTCCGCCGGCGCCCCGAGTCCCTCGGCGAGGAAGTTGATCTCCGACGTGCGCAGCAGGCCGGCACTCGGCGTCTTCGGCTTGCCGGCGTCGTCCTTCGCCTTCTGCTCGGCCTTGGCGAACGGATCGTCGCCCGCGGGCTTGTCGAGCCTGGTCTTCGACGGCCGCATCAGCGGACCGGTGCCCCACTCGGTCTCCTCGCCGACCACCGGCGGCGGCGACGTCTTCGACGGCGTGCGCGTGTGCCGCGCGATCATCGTGTCGATCAGGTCGGCGATGCGCTCGTCGAGCTCCTTGTAGGAACGCGGCCGCTCGTCGCGATTGCCGGCGAGCATGCTCTGCACCAGCGCGCCGACGGCCGGCGGAATGGTCGCGTTCTCGTTGCACGGGTTCGGCGCGATCGGCTGCCGCTTCTGCGCGACGATCTCCGTCAGCTTGCGCGCGCGGAACGCCGGCTGGCCGACCAGCATCTCGTAGAACACGCAGCCGAGCCCGTAGATGTCGCTGCGGAAGTCGACCGCGTCGGGCTCGTCGTACTGCTCGGGCGACATCGTCGCCGGCGTGCCCATCACCGAGCCGGGCGACGTCAGGCCGAGCGACGCGCTGCCGGAGTTGCTGCGCGCGAGGCCGAGGTCGACGACCTTCGGCGTGAACGGGAACGCCACGTCCAGCGCCGTCGACGTCACCGTCTCGAGCAGGATGTTCTCGGGCTTGACGTCGCGGTGGATGATGCCGAGCTGGTGCGCGTGGCCCAGCGCCTGCGCGGTGGCGCGG
The DNA here is from genome assembly GCA_947455805.1 of Planctomycetota bacterium. Taxonomy (GTDB): domain Bacteria; phylum Planctomycetota; class UBA1135; order UBA1135; family UBA2386; genus UBA2386. The sequence goes on along the minus strand of CANGSN010000007.1, from coordinate 7,707 downwards.
ATCAGCCGCAGCGACGCCGGCACCGACACCGGGCCGTGGTCGGTGATCCACTTCTTCAGGCTCGGCCCGTCGATGTACTCCATCACCAGGTACGACTGGCCGTCGTCCGTGGTGCCCGCCATGTGGCAGGCGACGATGTTCGGGTGCTTGATGCCGGCGAGGATCTTGGCCTCGCGCTGGAAGCGCTGCACGAACGACTCGCCGCCGAGTTCGACCGACAGCAGCTTCACGGCGACGCGGCGGTCCAGGAAGTCCTGACGGCCGCTGTAGACGACGCCCATGCCGCCGCGCGCGATCTCGAAGTGCAGCGTGATGCCTGGGATCTTCGGCAGGCCCTCGGGCAGCGGCGGTGCGTTCTGCACCTCCGGCGGCACGTAGGCCTGGGTGACGTCCAGGGGGCGCGACTTGCGCGGATCGGGACTGGTGCCGCTCACTTCGCCAAACCCTCGATGACCTGCAGCAGCTTCTTCGCAGCCGGGCGGTCGGCCTTGTGCTCGCCCTTGTAGAAGAACTTGATGTTGCCGTCTTCGCCGACGATCAGCGTCGACGGCGACGCCAGGTCGCCCTGGATGCCGAGCGACGTCACCAGTTCGAGGTTCTGGTCGTAGAAGACGCGGTAGGGCGGGCCGCCTTCGTTGAAGGTCGCCTTGTAGGCCTGCTCGAACGACGACTCGTTCTCCTTCGGGCCCGGATAGATCACGAGCACTTCGACGCCGAGCTGCTCGAGCCGTTCGCGGGATTGCGCCAGTGCCTTCGTCTGCGCGACGCAGTAGCAGCAGACCTCGCCGAGGAAGCCGCGCAGCACGACGATCATGACCTTCTTCTTGCCCTTGTACTGGGCCAGGTCGACCTCGCTGCCGTCGACGGCGCGCAGCTTCTGGAACGGCACCGGCTTGCCGTACCAGTCGGTGCGTTCGCCGTGGCCCTCGGGCTTCGGCGGGGCGCCGGCCGGGCGGTACTTGTCGAACAGCGAGGCACCAGGGGCCGGGCCGCTCAGGTACTCCTGCACGTAGGACTTCATCTCCTGCCGCTGCTTCACGGTCAGGTCCGGCTGCATCGGCGCGGCGACGCGGGCCGGTTCGGCCTCGATCTTCGCCACCGCCTGCTCGACCACCGGCGACGGCGCCTGCAGTTCCTCGACCTTCTTGGCGACGGCGGCGCGATCGATCGGACGCAGCAGCTCGGCGACCAGTGCGGCGGCGTCGACGCCGGCCAACTTCGGTTCCTTCGGATCGATCGGTCCGGCGGCGAGCACGTTGCCCTGCTCGTCGCGCGCCTCGGCGGTGCCGCTGCCCGCACCGGCGGCGAGCGCGCAGCAGAACTTCAACTTGCCGTTCTGGTGGTAGCTGGTCCAGCGGCCGGTCGGCGCGCCGTTCTGCAGCACGCCGGCGCGCAGCACGGTGCCGTCGGCCGCGGCCTCGGCGACGACCTCGACGCCGGCCTTGCCGCCGAAGTCCTGGCGGCCGCGCTGGCCCTGTTCGTCCCACACCGACCACACGCCGACGCGCACGCTGTCCTGGTACATGCCGGCCGCCTTCGGCTTGCCGTTCGGCCAGTAGTAGTTCCACGGGCCCGACAGCTTGCCGGCGGCGAACTGGCCCTCGCGCTCGAGCACGCCGTTCGGCGCGTAGAAGCGCCACAGCCCGTCCTCGAAGTCGGCGACGTAGCTGCCGCGCGCCTGCGGCGTCTGGTCGGGGTAGTGCATCACCCACTCGCCGGTGCGTTTGCCGGTGTCGTCGTAGCTGCCGGTGCGCTCGACGACGCCGCTCTCGTAGTAGAAGCTCCAGGCGCCGATCTGGCGGTCGTTCTGGTAGGTGCCCTTCGCCCGCGGCTTGCCGGACTCGTAGAAGAACGTCCATTCGCCGCTCTGGGCGCCGCCGGCCAGCGAGCCGCGGCTCTTCGGCAGGCCGCTCGACCAGGTCTCGGTGTAGTCGACGATCTGGTTGACGAGGAACTTGCAGCCGGCGCCCAGCGTGCAGAGCAGCAGTCCGAGGGTCAGCTTGGTCGTCGTCTTCATGGCGAGTGGGGCGGGCGGCGGACGCACGGAGCGTCTGGGTCGCGTGGCAGCGGGCGGAGCAGCGCGGGCGAACCAGTATCGGGGCGCACGGCAACGAGTGCCACCGTCGAACCGTTGCGAGCGCCCCTTGTCATCGGCGGCTCCCCGGCAGGGACTGCACCTCGTTTCCGGCCGCCGACGGTAGGCTCTGCGCCCGCAACCCCGTCCCCCGCCACGGCACCATGCCCGCTCGCCACACCCTGGTCCTCACTTCCTTGTTCGCCGGCCTCGCGCTGGGCAGCTGCTCGTCCGGCCTCGGCAACAACCTGCCGGCCCCGGCACCCGCTCCCACCGGCACCAACGCCAACCTGCCGCTCGGCGTCGATCTCGGCGTGACCCCGAGCAGCGCCGTGGTCGAACCGACGGTCGCCGGCGTCGTGGTGCCGGCGATCGGCAGCCAGGCGGCGCGCGACGTCGTGCTGCTGGCGTTCGCCAGCGCCGCTGCCGCGAACGACGCCGACGGGTCCGGCAATCCGCTGTCGCGCGACACGGTGACCGACGGCAACGGTGCCAGCGACGTGTTCGTCGCCGCGGTCTGCGCACAGGACGTCGAGACGCGCGCGTTCAGCCAGTCGCTCGCCGGCAAGTTCCGCCATCCGCGTTGCGCCACGTGCCACAGCCTGCAGACGCCGGGCTCGCTGGCGTTCCTGTCGACGATCGAGGGCCACGCCGGGCCGCTGCCGGGCGCGGGATTCCCGGCCAACGCGCCCGAGACCTGCGTGCCCTGCCACGTCACCAGCACCCAGTTCCCGGTGCCGGGCTGGCAGGCACCGCCGGCGTCGTTCGACCTGCGCAGCAAGACCGTGGCGCAGCTGGCCGAGGCGGCGACGCGCGTGCCGATCGACGAGGACGAGCACTTCGTCACCGACCCGCGCGTCTTGTGGGCGCTCGACAGCGGCGTGCTGCCGCAGGTCGGCGGCCGCAACGGCCGCGCCGACGACGACCACGACGGTGTGCTCGAGCCCGAGGACAGCGACGGCCAGATCCGCACCGTGCCCGGCGGCTCGGCGCAGTTCCTCGAGGAGATCGAACACTGGCGCGCCAGTGGCGAGGTCGTCACCACGGCTGCGGCCGTGAAGGACGTCACGCTGGTCAGTCGCGCGAGCGGCGGCGGCGGCCTCGCCGCCAGCAACGGCGCGTCCTCGGCGCCGCGCGTCGTCTGGGTGCCGAACGGGTCGTTCAATCCGACCAACGCCAGCACCGCCGCGGCGAGCAACCCGATCGGCACGCTCTACGTGGTCTACGAGTCGACCGGCAGCAACATCGCCGGCACCGACGGCAACGGCGTCGGCGACGTCTACCGCGCCGCGATCGAGCTGCGCGCCGAGGAGGACGCCAACGGCAACGCGCTCGCCGGCGGCCTCAACCTGCGCTACCTCGACGGCCAGTCGGTGCTCTGCAGTGCGATCACCGGCACGACCACCGCCGGCAACGGCGCGTCGAGCAAGCCGGTGATCGGCGGGGCGGCGGCGCAGACGGTCGCGTTCCAGTCGCTGGCGACCAACCTGATCGGCGGCTTCACCGACGGCAACGGTGCCGGCAGCGACGTCTTCGTCCGCCGCATCGGCCTCAACACGACGTTGCTGGCGAGCCACCAGCTCGGCGCCAACGCCACCGGCGGCAACGGCAGCAGCGAGAGCCCCGCACTCGATCCGACCGGCGTGATCGTCGCCTTCGAGAGCGACGCCAGCGACCTGATCGCGACCGACACCAACGGGGTGCGCGACGTGTTCCAGACGCAGATCGACGGCAGCGCGCCGTTCACCAAGGTGCGCGCCAGCGTGACCGCGAACGGCGCCGAGGCCACCGGCGGCGGCAGCAGCGCCGCTTCCGTGCACCGGACCGGCACGCGCGTGCGCGTGGCGTTCCAGTCGGCGGCGACCAACCTGGCGAACGGCCTCGTCGCCGCGACCAACGTCTACCTGTGGGACAGCGACAGCGGCACCAGCACGCTGCTGAACCAGCGCATCACGCCGACGGGCAGCGCGATCGGCAATGGTTCGGCGCGCGCGCCGGCGATCGCGGCCGACGGCAGCATCGTCGCGTTCGAGAGCGATGCGACCAACATCGACGTCGAGGCGCCGAACGACGGCAACCGCGCCACCGACGTGTTCCTGGTCGAGACGGCGCCGCTGACGACCGGCAACGTGCTGCCGTTCCGCGCCAGCCTGACGGTGACGACGCTGAGCGACGCCGACGGCGCGTCGACGCGGCCGGTGGTCGGCAGCTTCACCGGCAGCGCCAACTACCAGACCGGCGTGCTCGCCTTCACCACGGCCGCCACCAACCTCGGCACGTCGGACTCGACCAACGTCGTCGTGTCGTTCCTCGACCAGGTGTCGGGTGTGACCGCGAACTTCACCACCGACGTGGTGCGCGGCATCGCCCCGCTGACGGTGCAGTTCACCGACGCGTCCGCCGGCGAACCGACCAGCTGGCAGTGGGACTTCGACGACGACGGCACCGTCGACGCGACGACGCAGAACCCGACCTACACGTTCACGACGCCGGGCGTCTACTCGGTGCGGATGGTGGCCGCCAACGCCAACGCCAACGGCACCATCACGCGCACCGACCTGATCACCGCGGTGACGACGATCGTGCCGGACTTCACGGTGTCGGCGACGAGCGGCGTGGCGCCGCTGACGGTCACCTTCACCGACGCGTCGACGCAGTCGCCGACCGCTTGGGCCTGGGACTTCCAGAACGACAGCACGGTCGACGCGACGACGCAGAACCCGTCGCACACCTACACCACGCCCGGCACCTACTCGGTGACCCTGACCGCGACCAACGAGGCCGGCCCGGCGACCACGACGAAGACCGGCTTCGTCACCGTGCTAACGCCGGTCGTCGCCGGCTTCACCGCCTCGACCACCAGTGGGGCCGCACCGCTGTCGGTGACGTTCACCAACACCTCGACCGGCGCCACCTCGTTCTCGTGGGACTTCGAGAGCGACGGCACGCCGGACTCGACCGCCACCAACCCGACGCACGTGTTCACCACCGGTGGTGCGACGACGGTGACGCTGACCGCGACCGGACCGGGCGGCACCGACACCGAGACCCTGGTGATCACGCCGGCGAGCTCGGCGTCGTTCACGATGACCGTCAGCGGCAACCCGATCACGTCGGCCTACGAGGCGACGACGATCACCTTCACCAGCACGTCGGGTGGCTCGCCGACGACGTTCTCGTGGGACTTCGACTTCGCCGTCAACCCGGGTGTGCTGACCGCCAGCGGCTCCAGCACGAGCCGCACGTTCACGAACACCACCTCGTCGACGCGCACGTTCACGGTGCGCCTCGTGGTCAATGGCCCCGGCGGTCCGGCGGCGACGCAGCGCACGCTGACGATCGTCTCCGACACCGAGTCGGTGACGCTCACCGCGACCAGGGACAACACGATCTACCAGGAGCTGACCAGCAACAGCAACGGCGGTGGCACGCGCATGGTCGTCGGCCGGACGGCGGGCACGTCGAGTGGTTCGACGGCCAGCCTGTCGCGCCGCGGCCTCGTGCAGTTCAACGTGTCGTCGATCCCGGCCAACTCGACGGTCTCGTCGGCGACGATGTCGCTGACCGCCGACACGCCGGCGCTCACCGGACCGCAGACGATCACCATCCACCGGCTGACCAGCGCCTGGACCGAAGGCACCGCCAACGCCAGCGGCACGACCGCGCTGGCCGCCGCCGGCGTCGGGGCGACCACGCAGAATGGCGGCGCGACCTGGAACAACCGCAGCTTCTCGACCGCGTGGTCGTCGGCGGGCGGCGACTTCGCCGCGTCCTCCGGCTCGTTCAGCGTGGACGACGTCGGCACCTACGACTCGACCTCGCTCGTGACCGACGTGCAGGCCTGGGTGAACGGCACGACCAACAACGGCTGGCTGCTGCGTGGCACCGAAGCGTCGGCGTTCACGGTGAAGCGTTTCCGCACACGCGACGCCATCACCGGCGCGCCGACGCTGACCGTCGTCTACACGCGCCCGCTGCCGTGAGCGATCGCAACGATTTCCGAATCCTCGGCCGCCGTACCCGCAGCGGCGGCCCACTCCGAGCCAATGCCATGCGAATCCTGCTGCTACTACCTTTCCTCGCCGCCTGTTCCGTCTACCCCACCTTCGTCGCCAAGAAGGTGGTCGAACTCGAGATCCCGGCGGCGACGCTGCAGAGCCTCGCCTGCGAATCGCACAACGGCGCCATCGTCGTCACCGGCGCCGCGACCGAGACGATCAAGCTGCGCTGCGAGATGAGCGTGCGCGGCGTCACCCAGGAGGAGGCCGACGGCAACCTGGCGCAGCTCGACCTCGGCCGCGAGGCGACCGACACCCAGCTGAAGCTGTTCGGCCGTTACCCGCGGACGGAACTGCAGAACCGCTCGCCGGGGTTCGCCTTCACGCTGACGGCGCCGGCGAAGCTGGCGCTGCAGCTGACGACGCACAACGGCGACGTGACCACGAACGGGGTCACCGGTCCGGTGGCGGTCACCACGCACAACGGCCGCATCGGCGGCCAGGTCGACGGTGCGCAGGTCACCGCGACGACGCACAACGGCGACATCGCGCTGCAGGTCGGCGGCAGCGGCAACTTCGAGGGCGCGATCGAGACGCACAACGGCGACGTGCAGCTGGTGTTCGCCGGCGCCCGCAACGCGGTGATCGAGGCCAGCACGCACAACGGCCGCCTGACGGCCACCGGGGCGGCTACCGTCGTCGAAGCGCGCCGCAGCTCCCTGCGCGCCAACGTCGGCACCGGCGGCGGCAAGCTCGTGGTCACGACCCACAACGGCGACGTGACGGTGCGCTGAAGCGGGCGGCACGTCGCGCCGTCAGCGGCCCGCCTTCGCGCCGTCGCGATGTTCGCGCAGGGCCGTGAGATCGGCCTCGGGCGGCGTCAACTGCCCCTTCGCCGGCGCCGACTTCTCCGCCGCTGCGAACGTCTCGCGACAACGCAACAGTGCCACTTCGGCTTCGTCGAGGCGACCGAGCGCCATCAGCACGCGGCCGAGCCCGAGGTCGCAGCGGTAGACGTTCGCCGGTTGCGGAGGCGTCGCCGCCGCCGCCAGCCGTCGGCACTCCTCGAACATCGGCAGCGCTTCGGCGTGCCGCCCCGCCATCCGGCGCACGTCGGCGGCGAGCGCCATCAGCATCAGCGTGCCGTCGGCGGTCGGCCCGGCGCTGGCGCGGCGCAGTTCGAGCGCCTTGTCGCCGTGCTCGATCGCCGCCGGGAAGTCGCCGGCGAGGCGTTCGGTCGACGCCAGGTTGCCGAGGATCGCCGCGTAGGCCGGGTGCTTCTCGCCCTCGCGCTTGCCGAGCCGCTCGAGCGCCTCGCGGTAGGCGGCGATCGCCGCCGGCAGGTCGCCGCACATCATCCGCACGCCGGCGACGTTGTTCAGCGTGCCGATCGTGTCCTGGTGGTCGTCGCCGAGCAGCCGCCGCCGCGCCGCCAGCAGGCGCTCCAGCGTCGGCAGCAGTTCCTTGCGGCCGCCGCGCGAGTGCTGCACGAGCAACAGGTTGTTCAGCAACGACAACGACTCGGGATGGTCCTCGCCCTTGGTCGCGACCAGGCGTTCGAGCGCACTGCGGTAGAGCGCCTCGGCGGCCTCGAGCTCGCCCGACTCGTGCAGCACGCCGGCGAGCAGGTTGGCG
>CANGSN010000006.1 GCA_947455805.1 Planctomycetota bacterium | reverse complement strand
GCCGCTGCAGCCGGCGGCGAGCGGCCCCGAGACCAGGACGTGCGCGTCGACCGAGGCGCAGCGCGAGGTGTTCGGCGCCATCCTGATCGATCCGGGCGTCAGCCGCGCCTACAACCTGTCGTTCAGCCTGCACCTGACCGGCCCGCTCGAGCCGGCGCCGATCGAACAGGCACTCGCGGCGCTGGTCGCGAGGCACGAGAGCCTGCGCAGCGTGTTCGCGCCCGACGGCCTGTCGCTGGTGATCCGCCGCGACGCCACCGTGGCGCTGCAGGTCGAGGACCTGAGCGGGCTCGACGGCAAGGCGCAGCGCGAACGGCTGGCCCAGCTGCACGAGCGCGCCGTCGAGGCGCCGTTCGACCTGCTGCGCGGCCCGGTGTTCCGCGCCACGCTGATCACGAAGAGCAAGGACGCGCGCGAGATCCTGTTCGTCGTGCACCACGCCGTCTGCGACGGCTGGTCGACCGGCGTGTTGATGCGCGACTTCCACGCGCTGCTGGAAGCGGCGCGCAGCGGCCAGCCGGCAAAGCTGAAGCCGCCGGTCGGCATCGGCGACTTCGTCGCCGCCGAGCACGCCTGGCAGCAGGGCCCCGAGGCCAGCAAGCACAAGGCGTTCTGGCTGTCGCGCTTCGCGGCCGGGGCGCCGGCGATGGAACTGCCGGCCGACCACGTGCGGCCGCCGGTCAAGACGACGCGCGCCTCGCGGCTCGACGACGTGCTCGATCCGGCCCTCGAGGGCGACCTGCGCGCGCTGGCGAAGTCGCTCGGTGCGTCGCTGGCGAACGTCGTGTTCGCGGCGTTCCAGCTCTACCTCGGTCGCCTGACCGGCAACAAGGACGTCGTCATCGGCCTGCCGTCGTCGGGCCAGCTGGCGCACGACCTCGACGGCGTCGTCGGCCACTGCGTCAACTTCCTGCCGATCAAGACCACGATCGTGCCGACGCAGACGTTCGCCGACTTCGTGCGGCAGTCGCGCGGCGACCTGGTCGCGTCGCTCGACCACGGCAACTTCACCTACGGCTCGCTGGTGCGCGAGCTGCGCATCCACCGCGACCCGTCGCGCGTGGCGCTGGTGCCGGTGATCTTCAACATCGACAACCTGACCGACATCGCCGGGTTGCAGTTCGCGGGGCTGAAGTCGTCGTTCGCGATGAATCCGCGCGCGCACGAGCACTTCGAACTGTTCGTCAACCTGCTCGACGAAGCCGGGCGCGTGCACCTGTTCTGGAGCTACAACGCCGACCTGTTCGCGAAGAACACGATGGCCGGCCACGTGGCGCGCTTCCGCCGCCTGCTGAAGGGCCTGGCGAACGCACCGCAGACGGCGCTCGCCGACGCCGGCCGCTTCCTGACCGGGGTCATCAAGCCGGCCAGCGGTTCGCACGACGATCCGGGGGCCAACGGCCCGCAGACGGTGACCGAGCACTTCGCGCGCATGGTCGCGAAGTTCCCGACGCGCACGGCGCTGCGCTTCGGCAACGAGACGATGGACTACCGCACGCTCGATCAGCGCTCCGACGCGCTGGCGGCGCTGCTGCAGCAGAAGGGCGTGAAGAGCGGCGACCTCGTCGGCATCTCGTCGCGGCGGGCCCTCGACCTGATCGTCGCCGTGCTCGGCGCGCTCAAGGCCGGTGCTGGCTACGTGCCGTTCGACACGACGCTGCCGCCCGACCGCCTCGCGTTCATGGCGCAGGACACGTCGGTCAAGGTGCTGCTCGGCGAGTGCGAGCCGGTCACCGCGGCCGGCGTGCCGACGATCCCGTTCCGCGAGTTCCCGCGCGAAGCCGGGATGCCGCAGCCGGCTGCGGTCACCGGCGCCTCGATGTGCTACGTGATGTTCACGTCGGGCACGACCGGCAAACCGAAGGGCGTCGTGCTGCCGCACCGCTCGGTGATCCGCATGCTGATCGACAACGTCTGGCTGAAGTTGTCGCCGGACACGGTGACGCTGCACTCGTCGGCGTTCGCGTTCGACACCTCGATCATCGACATCTTCGCAGCGCTGTTGCACGGCGGTTGCGTGGTGATCCCGCCGGACGGTGCACTGTCGCTCGGCCAGCTCGCCGACTCGATCGCCGGGCACGGCGTCAACACGCTGTGGCTGACCTCGGGGCTGTTCCACGCCGTCGCCGACATGCGGCCGCAGGTGTTCGAGAAGGTGCAGCAGGTGATCGTCGGCGGCGACATCGTGTCGCCGGTGCACGTGCGCAAGGTCGTCGACGCCTGCCCGGGTTGCACGGTGATCAACGGCTACGGCCCGACCGAGAGCAACGTCACCAACGCGCACACGGTGACGCCGAAGGATCTCGACAGCGGCCAGGCGCTGCCGATCGGCCCCGCGGTCCACGGCACGCAGATCTACATCGTCGACGAGAACCTGAACCCGGTCGACGCCGGCGTGCAGGGCGAACTCGTCATCAGCGGCCGCGGCCTGGCGCTCGGCTACTGGAACCGTCCGGAGCTCACCGCCGAGAAGTTCGTGCAGGCGCCGTGGGACCCGACGCTGCGCATCTACCGCTCGGGCGACCTGGCGATGGATCCGGGCGACGGCGTGATCCGCTTCTTCGGGCGCATGGACGGCCAGGTGAAGATCCGCGGCTTCCGCATCGAGCTCGGCGAGGTCGAAGCGGCGCTCGAGAGCCACCCGCAGATCCGCCAGGCGGTCGTCGTCGCGGTCGTGCCCGAGGGCCAGGCCGACAAGGTGCTCGGCGCCTACCTGCTCGCCAACGGGGCTCCGCCCGAACGCAAGGCGCTGGTCGCGTGGCTGAAGGAACGGCTGCCCGACTACGCGCGCCCAGCGCTCTACAAGGTCGTCGACGCGATCCCGCTGAACCACAACGGCAAGGTCGACCGTCGGGCACTGCCGAAGTTCTCGGCCGCCGACCTCGCCGCCGGCGACGAAGCGCCGGAAGGGCCGATCGAGACCAGGATGGTCGCGATCTGGTGCGAACTGCTCGGCCTGAAGCAGGTCGGCGCCGAAGCGAACTTCTTCGAGCTCGGCGGCCACTCGCTGCTGGCGGTGCGCCTGTTCGACCAGCTGAAGAAGCAGTTCGACGTCGAGATGCCGATCTCGACACTGTTCCAGAACCCGACCGTGCGCACGCTGGCGGCGAAGGTGCAGTCGCTGCAGGGCGCGCCGGCGGTGCCGGTGCAGGCGGCGGACGACTGGGACACCACGACGGTGATCCACCGCGGCCCGCACGGCACCCGCGAGAAGGCCCTGTTCATCGTCGGCGGCGTCGGCGGCAACGTGAACAACCTCTACGAGATCGGCCAGAAGCTCGGCCGGAAGCGTCCGGTCGTCGGCTTCCAGACGCGCGGCATCCTCGGCCACACGCCGCGCACGAGCATCGAGGAGATCGCAGCGGAGCACATCCGCTACATGAAGGTGCACCAGCCGCAGGGCCCGTACCTCGTCGCCGGCTACTCGGGTGGTGCGATCACCGCGTTCGAGATGGCGCGCCAGCTGGTCGCCGCCGGCGAGCAGGTCGTCGAGCTGTTCATCTTCGACACGTTCGCGCCGGGCTTCGCCGTCGACTTCCGGCCGCAGGTGCGGATGACCGTCGGCGAGCGCTTGAAGAACGAGGTGAAGCTGCTGCGCGAGGAGGGCGTGGGCTTCCTGTTCGAACGCGCCTCGGCGGTCATGCAGCGCAAGCTGTGGCGCGGCCCGGCGCGGGCGCTCAACAAGCTGCTGCGGCCCGCGGTGTTCCGCCTGAAGCTGGTCGAGGAGTCGTGGCTGGCGGCGGCGGCGAAGTACCGCGGCGGTGCCTATCCGGGCACCATCCAGCTGCTGAAGACGGAACCGCGCGGCCTGAAGAGCAAGCTCGCCTACGAGCAGAACCCGACGCTCGGCTGGGGTTCGATCGCCGGCGAGCGGCTGCGCGTCGTGCGCGTGCCGGGCGACCACCTGCGCATGATCGTCGGCACCAATGCGGACGCGGTGGTGGCGGCGGTGGAGCAGCGCATCGAGGAACTCGGCAAGCGGTGAGTGGGGCGGCTCTTCCGCTCGCTCCGACGGCGCCAGGAACGCGTGCCCGCGCTTGCTCGCCGACTGCTTCTCTCGGACGCACGCCGCATTGGCTCCCGCGTCTGCCTTCCAAATGCCGCTTGGTCTCTCGCCCCGCGCAGGAGCATTCGCGACTGATTCGCTCCTGCGACCTTGCCGACGTCCTTCAGGTGGCCCTTATCTCCGATCCTTGCTGTCCCTCTCGCAAGGAGGCCGGCATGGTCCCCGTCGACAGTGCCCACCAAGAAATCTGCATCAGCCCCTTGCTCTCTCTCTCTCTCTCTCTCTCATAAGGGACGCAACGTTGGGAGTGAGAACCCTTGGATGTCCGAGGGTGAGGACTCCCGGTCGGCACGCCGGGCAGAGCCGGATGTGCTTTCGAAGGTGAAGGAGATACCACGATGAAGATGACCTTGGCTTTGGTCGCTGGCTTGTTGGGGGTAGGTCTGATCGAGCCGGCCAATCCTCCGATCCTGCCTGTTCTGGTGCAGCCGCCCGTGACCATTCCGGCTTGCGTCTGCAGTCCTTCGATCGTCGCCTTCGCTGTGGGGCCCTTCGGCTCCCCGTGCGACTTCGAAGGAAGCAGCCAGCCTTGCTTTACCGGGCAGATCATCAACACGCCGAATCCGGTCGACACTCCCGGTGAGTGTGTCGCGCCAGCCGTTGCCGGCGAGCCGCCTCGGCCCGCCTGTGGACCGAAGAAGGCCTGCATCTTCCAATCGAGGGAGGTGCAGATCGTAGCGGCGCCTTGCGCGAACGGGGGGAACTGCGGAGTTCCCAAGTTCCAAGGTGTCAATCAGGCCGGTGAAGACCAAGGTGAGCCTTTCGAGGGCGGTGGTGAGGTGGAGATCACGGTCATCATCGGCAACCTTGCATGTGCAGCGACTCCGAAAGAGTATGACGTGAAGGTCAAGGACTCTGGAGGTCAGCTCCGATTCACATATCGGTTGAGGGCGGCCTGCGGGCAGTGTCCCCGCCTTCGCTGAGCCAAGGAGGAGACGAGAATGAGAGCTCCGGTTTGGCTTTTGTGTGTGGCCGCCGCAGTCGGGTGCCTTGCGTTGGTCCGGTGGGCGTTCGTCGCGACGACGGTGCCACCGCAGGCGGGTGACCGGAAGGAGCAGCTCTTCTCCGATCCCGAAGAGTGGGCCAAGGCGGTGTCGCGAACTGGCGAAGGCGAGATGCGATTCGCTCCAGCCGCCGGCTCTGACAGCACCGACTCCGCGGGGGCCAGTTCGGGTGGTGAGGCTCCCGTGGTGACGGTGCGATCTCTCGGGCCACTTTCGTCAGCCAGTCTGGAGGCACTGACTGGTTCTTTGGCGAGGCAGATCGACCAGACTCACAAGCTGTTGGGCGAGTCGGGTCTTGGGATGTCCAGTCCTGTGAAGGATCTGAAGGCCCTGGTGGACATGACCACCAAGATGGCGGTCCTCGAGCGCGTCGCCGCTGGCGATTACTGGACCTTGCCCCAAGAGGCAGAGACTCCACCGATTCCCTCCGGCTGCGGAAGCATGCAAATCGATCCTCACCGGCTTCCGAACGGTGAGGTCGTCAAGGTCTTGGTGATCTTCGACGCAGCGAAGGTCAGTGGGCTGAAGGGCATGATCCAGGCGCTTCACTCGGCCAAACAGGCGGATCGTGAGCAGCGGCTTCGCGACTGGAACGCTCAGTCTGACGAGATCCGCAGTGAAGCGATCCAGCGCCACGTCCAGCTTCGCATCAAGGCTGGCGACAATCCTCGCGCACAGATGAGCAGCGGCGAGTTTGCCGACTACTGGCGCATGGAGCTGCTACTGGACTCCCTTGGTGCCGACGTAGTTCCCGGGCGAACGGTGCTCTTTCCCCGCTGAAGCCACAGCCTTCGGGCCGGGTCCGTCGCGCTTCTCTTCAGGCGGGCCTTCGTGCGAATCGGGCCGATCGAAGCTGCATGCTCGTTTCGACGGCGAGCTTCCTTCTTTGCAACGGTGTCTGCGCGGCTCTCGGGCCGTTGCGGTCCGATGACTGTCAACGCACGAGCGTCGCGATCCACTTCGCCAGGTCGTCGAGCGCGCCATGCTGCATCAGGTCGGCGTGCTCGCCGTTCGGATAGCTGACGAACTGCTTCTCGCCGACGCACGCCGCGAACAGGTCGCGCGCCCACGCCTCCGGCACCGCCTGATCCTTCGCGCCGTGCAGGAACAGCTTCGGCACCGCCACGCCAGCGAGCTTGTCGACGACGTCGTGCCGTTCGCGCCACATCAGCCAGCACATCGGTAGGTGGAAGCGCTGCGTGTAGTACCGACAGCAGCGATCGAACGTCGCCTCGAGCACGAGCCCGGCCGCAGCGCGGTCCTTGGCGAGGCCTGCAGCGACCGAACTGCCGAGGCTGAAGCCATGCAGCACGCGGCGTTGCGGCGGCACCGCCACGCCGAGCAGCGCATCGAGCTGGTCGTAGAGAGCGCGCGCGTCGGCGGCGAACGCCTCTTCGCTCGGCACGCCGCCTTCGCCCGACGAGCCGCGGTAGACGAGCATCGCCAGGCCGTGGCCTTGTGCCAGCAGCGGGGCCAGGCGCGCGGCCGAGCCGGCGACGTTGGTGAAGTTGCCGCAGAAGCTCAGCAGCAGCGGCTTGCCGGCGGCCGGCGGCGCGATCCAGGCGGCGACCTCGTGGCCGTCTTCGCTGCGGAAGCGCACCGCGCGCACCGTCGGCAGGCCCGCGGCGGTTGGCGTGCTGGCAGTCTGATCGAAGCGGTAGATCCGCGTCGCCTGGATCCACGCGACGACGGCGAACAGGCCGAGGGCGGCGGCGGCGACAGCGGCGAGCGCGTAGAGCATGGGGCGGCGGCGGAGCATCACGAACGACCGTCGGGCGAACGTTCCTTCGTCGGGTTGGCGGCGTAGGCGGCCGAGCCGCCGCGCGGGATCGACAGCGTGCGCCAGCCAGCACCGGTGAACTCGCGCGCGAGCAGCACGATCTGCCCGGTGTGGTAGGCGACGTGCGCGACCGAGCGCAGCAGCGCGTCGAGCACCGAGAGCGGCTGCTGGCGGATCGTCACCGTGCGCGCCGTCGCCCCGGGGCCGGCGGCTTCGACGTCGTCGAGCGCCTTCTCGACCGTGCTCCACGCTGCGTGCCACGACGCCAGCAGCTCGGCGCGGCCGGTCGTCGTCGCGTCGAACTCCTCGTCGCGCTGGCGCCACGGCTTCTCACCGTCGCTGGTCAGGAAGTCGGTGAAGCGCGACGCGAGGTTGCCGCTGAGGTGGCGCAGCAGCATGCCGAGCGAGTTGCCGTCGGCGAACGGCACGCGGTGCAGGTCGGCGTCGGCGACCTGTTCGATCGCCAGTTCGACGAGGCGGCGGTAGCGCCGGTACTCGGTGCGGATCGACGCGAGGAAGGGATCGCTCATGGTCACAGCCTCGGCAGCGAACGGCGTGCGCGCTGCTCGTCGATCAGGGCGTCGGTCTCGGCCTGCAGCTTCTGCAGGCGCGCTTCGACGACGCGCAGCCGTTCCTCCGACGCGCGCGCGTGGTGGAACGCGGTCAGCGCCACCCACGCCAGCCCGAGCACGAACGTGACGATGCCGATCTCCGGCGACGTCCAGTGCTCGAGGTGCTTCTTCGCCAGCTGCTCGAGGAACAGCGAGCCGATCACCAGCGCCGCCATGCGCAGGTGCAGTTGCGTGTCGTTCGGAAAGCGCATGGTGCGGCAGCGTAGGCGGCGTGGTCGACGAGTGGTATCGCGCCGGGTGCGGCCCGCGGTCGATCCAGGCCGCTCCGGCCGCCGCGCGAAACCCGAGCCGACGGCCGGAGCGCCGAGGCATCATGTCCGCATGGAGTGTGTCCTCCTGATCGGCATCCCGGCGAGCGGCAAGTCGTCGTTCTACGCGCAGCACTTCGCCGCGACGCACCTGCGCCTGAACCTCGACATGCTGCGCACCCGCCATCGGGAAGCGGAGCTGCTGGCCACGTGCTTGCGCCTGCAGCAGCCGTTCGTGGTCGACAACACGAACGTCGCGGTCGCCGAGCGGTCGCGCTTCCTGGTGCCGGCGCGGGCGGCCGGCTTCCGCACCGTCGGCTACTACCTGGCGTCGAAGCTCGACGAGTGCCTGCCGCGCAACGCCGGCCGCAGCGGGGCTGCGCGGGTGCCCGACGTCGCCCTGCGCGACATGGTGCGGCGGCTCGAGCTGCCGGCGATGGGCGAAGGATTCGACGCGCTGCACTACGTGCGCATGGCAGACGGCGGCTTCGTCGTCGAGGATTGGCGTGATGAAGTTCGATGAACTCGATGCACGCATGCGGGTCTACGAGACCGCGCACGACCACTGCGCGTTGCCCGGGTTGTTCCTGGTGGCGCGCCTCGACGGTCGTGGCTTCACCCGCCTGACCAAGGACGTGCTGCCGCTCGAGGTGCCGTTCGACGTCACCTTTCGCGACACGATGATCGCCACCGTCGAGCACCTGATGCAGTGCGGCATCGAGTGCGTGTTCGGCTACTCGCAGTCCGACGAGATCTCCCTGCTGCTGCATCCGGCGACGCAGGCGTTCCATCGCAAGGAGCGCAAGCTGATCTCGGTGCTGGCCGGGGAGGCGAGTGCCGCCGCCAGCCTGCGCTTCCAACGGCCGGTGGCCTTCGACTGCCGCATCAGCCAGCTGCCGACCCCGGCGCTGGTGGTCGACTACTTCCGGTGGCGTCAGGAGGACGCCGGGCGCAATGCGCTCAACGCCCACTGCTACTGGCTGCTGCGTCGCGAAGGAGTGACCCCCGAGGGGGCGAACGACCGGCTGGCGGGCATGAGCGTGGCGCAGAAGAACGAGTTCCTGTTCCAGCGCGGCGTCAACTTCGACCGCGTGCCGGCATGGCAGAAGCGCGGGGTGGTCGTGGCGTGGCGCCACGTCGAGGTCGAAGGCCGCGATCCACGCACGGACACGGTGGTGAAGACGACGCGGCGACGGCTGGTGGTCGACGCCGAGCTGCCGTTCGGCGATGCCTACGCCGGCTACGTCGCCGAACGCCTCGGCGGCTGAACCTCCGCACCCTGCAACCCGGCGGCGGAAGGTGCGTGCCCGCGGTTCCGCCGCCTGCGCACGATCGGCATACTGCTCGCCCTTCCGAGACGAACATGGCCGAGCCGAAGCAGACGTACGACCCCGCGACGATCGAACCGAAGTGGCAGCAGTTCTGGCAGGAGCACCGCGTGTTCCGGGCCGTGAACCCGGGCGATCCCGGCTTCGATCCGAAGCAGCCGAAGTTCTACGCGCTCGACATGTTCCCGTATCCGTCGGCGGCCGGCCTGCACGTCGGCCACCCGGAGGGCTACACGGCGACCGACATCGTCTCGCGCTGGAAGCGGGCGAAGGGCTGCAACGTGCTGCACCCGATGGGCTGGGACGCGTTCGGCCTGCCGGCCGAGCAGTATGCGATCCAGACCAACACGCACCCGGCGGAGACGACGGCGGCGAACGTCGCGACGTTCAAGCGGCAGCTGCAGCGGCTGGGCTTCTCGTACGACTGGGAGCGCGAGATCAGCACCGCGGATCCGAAGTACTTCCGCTGGACGCAGTGGATCTGGAAGCAGCTGCACCAGCGCGGCCTCGCCTACGAGAGCAACGCGCCGGTGTGGTGGTGTGAGGCGCTCGGCACCGTGCTGGCCAACGACGAGGTCATCAACGGCAAGAGCGAGCGCGGCGACCATCCGTGCGAACGGCGGCCGCTGCGGCAGTGGGTGCTGAAGATCACCGACTACGCCGAGCGCCTGCTGAGCGAGCTGGAGCCGCTCGACTGGAGCGAGTCGCTGAAGACCATGCAGCGCGAGTGGATCGGCAAGAGCGAAGGCGCCGAGATCGAATTCGAGGTCATGGATCAGCGCCCGTCGTTGTTCCCCCCGGAGCGCATCCGTGTGTTCACGACGCGGCCGGACACGCTGTTCGGCGCTTCGTTCCTGGTGCTGTCGCCCGAGCATCCGTTGGTCGAGTCGATCACCACGCCGGGTCAGCGCAGCGCCGTTCGGAACTACCAGAAGGCCGCCGCCAGCAAGAGCGAGCTCGAGCGCACCGACCTGGCGAAGGACAAGACCGGCGTGTGGACCGGCGCCTACGCGCACAACCCGCTGTTCGCGGCGAACGATCCGAAGGGCCGCATCCCGGTGTGGATCGCCGACTACGTGATCGTCACCTACGGCACCGGTGCGATCATGGCCGTGCCGGCCGGCGACGAGCGCGACTTCGCGTTCGCCCGGAAGTTCTCGCTGCCGATCCCCGGCATCTTCGCGCCGCAGACCGGCGACGGCCCGCGCGATGCGCGCATCGCCGCCGGCGAGGAGTGCTGCAGCGACGACGTGCCGTTCGGGGCGCAGAACCAGAACGGCTCGCTGACGATCGCCGGGCTCGGCATGGCCGCGGGGAAGCGCAAGGTGATCGACTGGCTGGTGGCAGAGGGGCGCGGCCAGGCGAAGGTGACCTACAAGCTGCGCGACTGGCTGTTCTCGCGGCAGCGCTACTGGGGCGAGCCGTTCCCGGTGCTGCACACGCAGGACGGCGTCGAGCTGGTGCCGGACGAGCAGCTGCCGGTCACGCTGCCGTACATGGAGGACTTCAAGCCGGGGGGCGTGCCGGAGTCGCCGCTGATCCGCGCCGTGGACTGGGTCGCCACCAAGGACAAGAAGGGCCGGCCGGCGCAGCGCGAGATCAACACCATGCCCGGCGCTGCGGGCTCGAGCTGGTACTTCCTGCGCTTCTGCGACCCGCACAACGAACGCGAATTCTGCAGCAAGGCGGCGAGCGACTACTGGCTGCCGGTCGACCTCTACGTCGGCGGCACCGAGCACGCGGTCGGCCACCTGCTCTACTCGCGCTTCTGGACCAAGGTGCTGCACGACCAGGGTCTCGTGCGGGCGAAGGAGCCGTTCCACAAGCTCTACAACCAGGGGATGATCCAGGCGTTCGCCTACGAGGACGCGCGCGGCGCCGTCGTGCCGAAGAAGGACACGAAGGAGCAGGGGGACGACGTCGTGCACGCGGCGACCGGCGAGAAGCTGAAGCCGATCGTCACCAAGATGAGCAAGCGCTACGGCAACGTCGTCAATCCCGACGACGTGGTCGCCGAGTACGGCGCCGACACGCTGCGGCTGTACGAGATGTACATGGGCCCGCTCGCCGACAGCAAGCCGTGGAACCCGAAGGACGTGCCCGGCGTGCACCGCTTCCTGCAGCGCGCCTGGCGCCTCGTCGTGCCCGAGTTCGCCGAGAAGGGCACGGTGCACGAGTGGCTGCGGCAGGATCGCGCCTGTGACGCCGAGATCGAGAAGCAGCTGCACCGCACGATCCACAAGGTCGACGGCGACATCGAGCGCATGGCGTTCAACACCGCGATCGCGGCGATGATGATCTTCGTCAACGAGGCGACGAAGGCGATGGAGCGGCTGTCGCGCGGGCAGCTGCGGCGGTTCGCGCAGGTGCTGCAGCCGTTCGCGCCGCACCTGGCCGAAGAACTGTGGGAGCGCCTCGGTGGCCAGGGCCTGCTGGCGCGCGCGCCGTGGCCGGCGGTCGATCCGAAGCTGCTCGTCGACGACGAGGTCGAGATCGCCGTGCAGGTGCTCGGCAAGGTCCGCGGGCGGGCGCTGGTGCCGAACGGTTGTGCCAACGACGTCGCCATCGCGGCGGCGCGGGCGGCGGTGGCGGCCCACCTCGAGGGCAAGACGGTCGTCAAGGAGATCGTCGTGCCGGGCAAGCTGGTCAACTTCGTCGTGCGCTGACGAGTCGTCTGGCATCCGCGATGCGCCGGCCGCGGGTCGGCGCGCGGGCCGTCAGAACAGCAGGCGGAAGCCGACCGCCCAGCCCTCGAAGTCGTCGCCGATCATGACGTCGCCGCCGAACGCGAAGCCGCCGGTGCCCGGGATGCCCTTGTCGCAGGTGTGGATCAGCAGGCTGGCGCCGAACTGCACGTAGGCGTCGACGCCGAACAGGTCGCCTTCGACGAAGCCGGCTCCGTCGTCGATCTCGTAGGTGGCGCTGCCGAGCTCGAGCTCGTCCGACAGCATCACGAGACCGAGCAGGCTCTGCGCGAAAATCGTAGACGCGAGGTCCTGCCGCAGCTGGTCGCGGATCGCCTGCAGATCCTGGGCAGCGATCGGTCCGGCCACGAAGGCGGCAGCGAGGCCGAGGACTCGGATGCGAATGGGCTGCGAGCGTGCGTGGCGCAGCATGGCGTCTCCGTCGCCATGCTGTGCGCTCGGCGGGACCGAGGCAAGCGAACGCTGCGAATCCGCCGCCGCCGGCCGCCGCGCGATCAATCGGCGCGCGCGACCGCGAGCACGTCCTCGAGCTGCACGAAGCCGCGGCGTGCCTTCTCGAGGCCGTCCTGCAGCATGCGACGATACCCACCGGCCGCCGCGAGCCGCTGCAGCTCGTCGTCCGAGGATCGACGTGAGATCGCCGCCGCCAGCTCGCTGGTGACGTTGAGCACTTCGTGCACGGCGATGCGACCGCGCTTGCCGCGTCCGCGACATGCCTGGCAGCCACGGCCGCGCCGCAGCCCGGGTTCCTTCTGGCCTTCGGGCAGACCGAATTCCGCCAGAACCGCAGCATTCGGTACGTAGGGCTCCGCGCACTCCCCGCAGATGCGTGCGACCAGGCGCTGGCCGACGACGCAGCGCAGGGCCGGGCCGAGCAGGTAGGGGGCCAGGCCCATGTCGACCAGTCGATGCACCGTCGACAGCGCGTCGTTGGTGTGTACCGTGCTCAGCACCAGGTGGCCGGTGAGCGCCGCCTGCACCGCGATGCCGGCGGTCTCCGCGTCGCGGATCTCGCCGACCATGACCACGTCGGGGTCCTGGCGCAGGATCGCTCGCAGCGCGCTGGCGAAGGTGCGTTCCGCCTTGACGTCGACCTGCACCTGTGTCGTGCCCTGCAGCTCGTATTCGACCGGGTCCTCGACGCTGATCAGGTTGGTGTCGGGCCTGTTCAGTTCCGACATCGCGGTGTAGAGAGTCGTCGTCTTGCCCGAGCCGGTCGGCCCGGTCAACAGCACGATGCCGTTCGGGGATGTGAAGCCGCGCCGGAACAGCTCGAGGTTGTGGCTGCTCATCCCGAGCTTGGCCGGGTCGAGCGTGACGCCGGATCGATCCAGCACACGCATCACGGCCTTCTCCCCGAGCACGCTCGGCAGCACCGAGACACGAAGTTCGACCTTCTCGGAGACTGCGATGCGTCCGTCCTGCGGCTTGCGGCTCTCACCGATGTCCATGCCACTCGCCACCTTGATGCGGGCGACCACGGCGCGTTGCAGGCCCGGGGGCAGCGTGTAGAGCGTGTCGAGGTCGCCGTCGATGCGGATGCGGACGCGCAGGCCGTCGCGCTGTGGTTCGACGTGGATGTCGCTGGCGCGTGCACGCATGGCCTCGTCGATCAGGTGGTCGACGAGCTTGATCACGGCGTCGTCGCCGACGAGGCGACGCAGCTTCTCGGCGTCGACCGACTGGCTGTCGATCTCCGACTTCAGCAGGCGCTGGATCAGGCCTTCGATGCCCGACGCGCCCTTCTGCATGCGGACCAGCGCGGTGGCGATCGCCGCCGGGGTCGAGAGCACGACCTGCACCGACATGCCGGTGAATTCCTGGATCTCGTCGACGGCGAGCAGGTCGAACGGGTTCTTCAGGGCGACCGAGAGGATGCCGTTGACCTCGCTGACGACGACGGCGTTGTGGCGCAGGGCGAGGTCGATCGGCAGTCGGTGGCGGAGCTTGGGGTCGAGGGTGCTCTCCTCGAGGCCGTGGTAGGGCAGCCCCAACATCTCCGCCCAGATGCGGTAGCCACGATCCAGCGTCAGCATGCCGCGCGCGACCAGCTTCTCGATCTGCGCGGCTTCGCCGCTCGGGCAGTCCTTGAGCGCGACCTCGAGGAAGCGGCGGTCTTCGTCCATGCTGACGGCCAGCGCTCCGATCAGGTCCGCCTTCTTCTCCTCCATGCTCTCATCATCGGCGTCGCAGCGACGGCCACCTGAGCCCGGGTGGGATCTGTCGACGCTGACTTCAGTAAGCCGAGGGCCACGACCGATACGTCCCGCATGGAGAACTTCCAGAAGCAGGTTCGCTCCCAGCGTGGGTTCACGCTGGTCGAGGTCATCGTGGTGTTGTCGGTCGTGTTGTTGCTCACGGGCATCGCGGTGCCGATGCTGAGCAGCTACATGGAAGACGGGCGCCGCGCACGCGCGGAAGCGGAAGCCAAGGTCGTCGGCGCCGCGGTCATGTCGTTCTACAAGGATCTCGGTGTCTACCCGGCGCGAAACAGCGGCGGCACCAACAACTTCCTCTACTCGCTGTTCACGGGGCCGACCATGCCGACCGCGAGCCCCTGGCTCGCTGGTCACAACTTCATCACGTGGGGCATGGGCGGCGCCCGCGGCGACCTGCTGAACAACCACCTGCTGCAGAACGTGCCGCAAGGCACGGCCGCGGCTGCCTACCCGGTCGCCGGCAACGTGCGCTGGCGCGGCCCCTACCTGAACGGCAGCTCGCCGAACGATCCGTGGGGCCGTCCGTACGTGGTCAACATCATCTCGGGCCACTTCCAGCACGCGACCCTCTACAAGCGGGTCTGGGTGCTCTCCGCGGGGCCGAACGGCCGCTTCGACACCAATGCCAACGCCACGGCGACGACGGACATCGGCGGCGACGACATCGGCGTGATGCTGACGCAGCAGCCCTGATCGCGCTCGGTTCTCCGCCGACCTGCATTCCATGCGCTATCGCGCCAGATTCCTCGAAGCCGACGGCGCCACCAACACCGCGGTGTTGGAAGCCGACGACGAGCAGACGCTGCACATGCGGCTGCACGGCGAGGGCCGCGCGCTGTTGACGGTGCAGCCGCTCGACTTCGTGCCCGAACCGGGCGATCCGGCCGATGTCGAGGACGTGCGCCTGACCCCGCGGCGTCTGCTGCTGCTGACGCAGGCCCTGCACGAGGCGCTCGACGCCGGCGTGCCCCTGCTCGGGACGTTCTCGGCGATCGCCGAACAGGAAGACGACGACCGTGTCGCCGACCTGTTGGACGCGATCGGCCAGCGGGTGGCCGCCGGCCAGTCGCTCTCCGATGCGATGGCGGCCCACCCGAAGGCGTTCCCCATGCTCTTCTGTGCGCTGGTCAAGGCCGGCGAACAGTCGGGCAGCCTGCCCGAAGTGCTGGCTTCGATCGCCAGCTTCCTCGAATGGCGGCTCGACATCGCGGCCACCATCAAGCAGGCGATGATCTACCCGGCACTCGTCGCGGCGGCCGGCTACGGCATGGTGATGTTCATGCTGTCGTTCGTCATCCCGCGACTCGGCGGTGTCCTGGAGAAGATGGGCGGGGAACTGCCGGCGGCCAGCCTGATGCTGATCCGCGCGTCCGGTTTCGTCGCCGCGAACGTCTGGTGGATCCTGGGGGGCTCGGTGGCCGCGTTGATCGGTGCCGTGCTGGCGTTGCGGACGGCGCCGGTGCAGGGGGCGCTGCTGTCGATGCTGTCGCGACTGCCGGTCGTGCGCGACCTCGTCTCGACCCTGGCTCTCGCCCAGTTCTGCCGCACCTTCGGTGTGCTGCTGCACTCCGGCCTGACGATGACGAACGCGCTCGAACTCGGTGGCGGCGCCGTATCGCTGCCCTCGGTGCGCGACGGCCTTGCTGCTACTCGCGAACGCATCCTCGGCGGTTCGCGGCTCGGGGAGGCGTTGAAGGCGGAGGAGGTGTTGCCGCCGGTCGCGCTCAGCATGGTGATGGTCGGCGAGGAGGCGGGAAGGTTGCCGATCACCTTCGAACGAATGAGCCGCCTCTACGATCGCGAGGTCAAGGCCGCGGTGAAGCGGGCCCTCGGCATGATGGAACCGGTCGTGACAGTGCTGCTGGGCATCGTCGTGGGCGGCGTCGCCGTGCTGGTGGTTTCGACCATCTACTCGGCCATGCGAGGGATCAGCAAATGAACGCTGACGCTCCGTCCGAGCGCGGCTTCGCGCTCCTGGCCGTGCTGTCGATCGTCGCCGCGGGCAGCCTCGTGTTGCTCGCTGCGGTTGAGCGGCTGGTGCCACCGCTGGCCGGGCGGGCCCGGTTGGTCGAGACCCGTCTCGCCGTCTGTCAGGACGCGCTGGACTTCGCCTACCGCCGCGACGGCGCCTTTCCGGCCGACCTCACGGCCCTCGCCGCGACGGCGGGGCTCGCCGTGGATGGCGTGTGGCGGTTGGATCCGAGCGGGTCCGCGGTCGACTTCTCCTATACGAACGGCGGCGCGCAGGCACAGCTGCGTTCGCGCGGCCTGGATCGACTCCTCGGCACCGTCGACGACGTCGTCGAGACGATGCCGTCCGAGCGACCGCTGCGAACCCGCCAACGCGGGCGATTGCGGTTGCTGCGGGCCCTGCTGCTGGTCAGCCCCTTCCGAACCAGCGGGTCGATGACCGTGGGCGACCGCGCGGCGATGCGAACCGCGATGCGCGACCAGGCGATCGCCATGCGGCGGTGGCTTGGTGGTGACGCCGCCGCCCGAGCGGCGCTGTCGACGACACTCACCGCGACCGCGACGACGATCTCGGATCTGTCGCTGGCGAACGCGTGTGCGGTGATGCCGTCGGCGCTGACCGGTGCCGGTGGGTTGCTGACCGCGATCGGTTCGACCGACACCGCGGGCTACGACGGGCGCGGCCTCCTGTTCTACCTGCACCCGACGCTCGGCATCGCCGCCGCTGGCAACGACACGACCCAGGGGACCGATGACGACATGTGACCAGCGGCGGTCGGGCCGGGAAGCCGGGTTCACCTTGCTCGAGATGGTCATCGCCTTGGTGATCGTCGCGATCATGGTGGCCACGGCCATGCCGCTCGCCAGTGCTCTCGTGCAGTCGGATCGGCGCAGCGAAGCGGTGCGTGAGCTCGCCGACATCGCCGACGCGCTGCAATCGCACTGGTTCGAACGCGCGGCGTTCCCGGCGACGCTCGCCGAGGGCACGTTCCTCGGTGTGCACCTGCAGCCCGGGGTGCGCAACGGCGGCATCGAGGACCCGTTCGGCCAAGGCCAGCAATACGCCTATGCGATCGACGTCCCGAACGGCACCGCCATGGTGTGGAGCCGCGGTGAGAACGGGGTCGACGACGGCTTCGCCAACGAGGAGTTCGTCGTGCAGATCCACGCGGCGGTGCCCGGCCTGAAGAAGACCTGGCAGCGGTTGCGCCTCATCGTCGAACTGCTGGCCGATCACATCGAATCGGGTGGTTCGGTCGCGGGCACGTGGTCGACGGTGCGTGCCGCCATCGGCCTCGGTGCCGAGTTCGACTTCGACGGATTCGGCAGCACCTTCGACTGGGCCGAGTCGACCCACACCCTGCGCAGTGCCGGCCCGGATCGCACCTTCGGCACCGCCGACGACATCACCCTCTGAGTCCTGTCATGAAGTCCCACGCCATCTTCGAGATCGAGGAAGGAGCGCTGAACGTCACGGTCGGCGGCCGTGACGGCAAGCGGATGCGTGTGCAGCGGGCCGTTCGCCTGCCGTTGTCCGAGCTGAATCGGGACACGCTGACCGTGGCTCTCCGCAGCATCAGCAGCGAGATGCTGCAGGGTGCCATCGGCGTCCACGTGATCCTCGGCGATCGCCGGACGCAGCATTTCGCGAGCACGCTGCCACCGATGGGTGCCGCCGCCGCCGTGCAGTTCGTCGTTCGCGAGGCGGCGCGCCTCAGCAACGCGGATTCCGGTGCCGACGTGCTGGTGGCGACCCGGCTGCTGCGTCGCATCGCCGGTGGCAAGCTGGTCCTCGGGTCGACGGTCCTGCCGCGAGCGGTGTGGGAACCGTTGGCGGCCGCCTTCACGGCCAGCGGGCTCACGGTGCTCGGCCTCTACTCGATGGAGACCTGCCTCGCGCTCGCGACCGTCGAGAACGGCAAGGAGCCGGTGGCGGTGGTCGAGGTCAATGCGGGGCGGGCTCGCTTCGTCCTGTGCGACGGCGATTGCCCGATCCAGGTGCGTCGCTTCCTGATCGGTGGTGGCGGCGGTGGCGGCGACCTGCACGGTGCCGCGGTCACCACGCAGCTGGCGATGGAGTTGCCGCGCACCTTCGAGTGGCTGCGGGAGACCGGTCAGCCGTTGCCGAGCACCCTGCTGCTGGGCTTGCGGGCCGTCGACCACGACAGTGCGCCGGAGATCCTGCAGGGCGACGAGCTGAAGCGGGTGCTCCGCGCCGAGTCGCCGGTCGTGGTCGACGAAGGCCAGGCCAACCCCGGACTGGCCGCTGCGACGCTGTTGGCGAGGCTCGCCGGCGGCAGACCGCTGCCGTCGCTGCTCGAGCCGCCGCGCGTCGTGTTGCCGCTCAGCTCGACGCGCCTCGCGACGTTGTTCACCAGCGTGGCGGTCGGCGTCACCTGCACGGCCAGCGCCATCGTCGACACCAATGCCGGCATGGCCCTGCGCAGCGAGGTCCAGATGATCGCAGCCGAGCGGAACGAGATCGAATCGGTGGACAACGCCCCGCCCTTGCCGGCGGTGCCCGACGGTGAGATCGCCGACCTCGCCTGGATGCGGCGAGCCATGTCCATGCGACGGCCGATCAGCCGGTTGCTCGCCGACGTCAGCGACTGTGCTTCGGCAGCCCTGGATGTCGAGGAGTTGAAGTTCGCCAGCACCGAGCGCCTGCTGGTGGTCGGCGTGGTGAAGGGGGCGAGTCGCCAGCAGGCGCTCACGGCCATCGCCGCGTTCGCCAAGCGACTCAACGAGATTCCGTACGTGCAGACCGGCGGCGACGAGGAGATCGGCGAGGTGCCGCAGTTGCGCAACTGCTTCCGTTTCCGACTCGGCATGACCTGGAGGAACCCGTGATGCGGCTCACGCGACGAGGTCTCGTGGTCCTGGCGATCCTGTCGGTCACCCTGCTGCAGGGCGGCGCCGCCGGGGTCGCACATTGGTGGCGTGTCGACTCCGAAAAGGCCCTGCGGGCAGAGCAGGAGGCATTGGCCGATGCCCAGCGGCGCAGCACGGCGCGCGGCGAGCAGGAGCAACCGAAGGACCCGGAGCCGGTGGGACCGACGTGGTCCCTGCTTGAGGGCCCGGATGTCGCGGCCACACTCCAGCGCGTCAACGAGCTCGGCGTCGAGGCCGGGGTCACCTTCGACCTGATCAAGGCCTCCGCCTCGAAGACGCCGGGCAAGCAGGCCTTCGAGGTCGCCGGTCGCGGCAAGCCAGGGAGCGTCTGTGGGTTCCTGGCCGCGGTGGAACAAAACGACCGCCTCATGATCGTCGAGTCCGGGCGCTTCACTCCCGGCGACGAGGAAGAGGTCGCGTTCCAGCTCGCGATCGCCACCTACCACCGCGGAGGTGGCCGATGAGTCGCCGCAAGAAGAAGAAGGGCCCGCACCCGCTGATCGTGCTGGGTCTGTCGGGCGCCGCGTTGGCCGTCGGCGGCCGCGCCCTGCTCGGCGGCGAGGCCCCGCTCGAAGGCGCGCCGCCCGCCGACAGTGGCGCGGTCGATCCGGCCGCTGCCATCCTCGAGGGCGGGAACCAGGCTGCGAACCAGGTCGTCCAGTGGGCCGATCTGTTGGCCTTGCACGGCTCGTTCCGCCCCGGTCGCGGAGTGCGCGTCGTCTTCTCCGCCTTCGAGAATCCGGCGTCGCTGGCCACTCCCGGCGGTGAGACCGAAGCCGCGTTCGGGCGCTGGATCGGCGAGGATCCGCCGCTGCTGAAGCTCGGCGTCGTGATGATCAGCACCGCCTCGCGGCGCGCCGTGCTCGGTGGCCGCGTGGTCGGCGTCGGCGACGAGTTCCGGGCCCTGCGCGTGCTGCAGATCGAGCCGGGAATGGTCGTCGTGCAGTGGAGCGGACGCCGGCTCACCTACGACCTCGACAGTGACGCGCCGCGCGAGTTCCGCAGCGAGCTGGCGCAGCGGCAGAGCGAAGGCCCGCAAGGGAACGAGGCCCCCGAGAACCTGCCGAAGGCCGATAGCCCGAAGGAGATCCCCCGATGAAGCCCCTCCACCGAACCCTCCTGGTCGCCGCGACCACCTTCGCGGTCACCGCCTGCTCCACCGCCGGCAGTGCATCGCCGCCGAGCCTCGACCACCAGGAAGGCGCCGCCTCCCCGGTGTTCCAGCCGATGCTCGTCGTGCCCTTGCCCTCGCTGCAAGGCGACGGCCAGGTGGTCGGCCAGCCGATGGACGCGCTGCAGGCGCGCGCCACCCCGCTGGGCGACGTGTTGTTGGCGTTGTTCAAGGACTCCGACATCAACCTCGTCGTCGACCCGGCCGTGCAGGCGATGCCGTGCACCTTCGACATCAAGCGTTCGACCGTCGAGGAGTCGTTCGAGTCGCTGCTCGAGAGCCTCGACCTCGGCTACGAGTGGGACGGCAACTTCCTGCGCGTGCAGAATCTCGTGCGTGACACGGTGCTCGTCGACCTGATCGATGCGAGCGCGGCGAGCGGTCAAGGTGGTGGCGGCGGCCAAGGTGGTGGTGGTGGTGGCG
>CANGSN010000005.1 GCA_947455805.1 Planctomycetota bacterium | reverse complement strand
GGAGGCCGAGCGGGCCGGACGTGCCGAACTGGCGGCGCAGGCCGAAGCGACGCGGGCTGGGCAGGCCGAGGCCAATGCGCGCGCGGAGGCGCGGGTCGCCAAGGCGGTCACCGACTTCGTGCAGCAGCTGTTCGTCGGCGCCGCACCGCGGGTGGCGAAGGGCGAACCGATGACCGTGCGCGCCGTCGTCGACGAAGGCGTTCGCAGCATGGGCAAGGCGTTGCGTGACGAGCCGGACGTGCGGGCGCGGCTGTCGGTGCTGCTCGGCACCGTGCTGGCCGAACTCGGCGATGCGAAGGCGGCCAAAGGCCTGCTCGACGACGCGATCGCGACGCTGCGGGCGCGTTCCGGCGCCGACGCGCCGGAGCTCGTGCACGCGCTGGTCGCCAAGGCGCAGAGCCTCTACCTCGCGCGACAGGTCGCCGACAGCCGGGATGCGTTCACCGCGGCGCTGGCTGCGATCGCGCGGCGGGGGGCGCTGCCCGATGCGGAGTTCGTGCGCTGCCACGAAGGGCTCGGCGCCTGCGCGATGGACCTGCGCGACACCGCGGCGGCGCTGCAGCACTTCACGACCGTGCAGCAGGTTCGTGCCGGGGATCCGGACCCGGACCTGCGCGCGCGCGACCTGGTCGCGCTGGCCAACGTGCACCGCGTGCGCGGTGAGATCGGCGAGGCCGATCGGCTGTTCACCACGGCGATGGAGCTGCTGCGGCAGGGTGACGATCCGTTGCTGGCCGCCACGGTCGCGACCAACCTGGGTGTGCTTCGCATCGACCAGCAGCGCACCGACGAGGCGGGGGCGTTGTTCCACGAAGCCCTGCGGCTCGGTGAAAAGCACCTCGGTCCGGACCATCCGCTGCTCGTGCGGCGGCTGTGCAATGTCGCGGCGCTGTACTCGTCGACCGGTCGGCCGGCCGAGGCCAGGCCGCTACTGGAACGTGCGCTGCGCATCGCCGAAGCCCAGGGCGATGCCGCCGACGACGGGCTCGCGAACGTGTTGACCAACTTCGGCAACTGCCTTGCGATGCTCGACGACCTGGCCGCGGCGCTGCCGTACTACCGCCGCGCTGCCGAAGTGTTCGAGCGGCTGCTCGGTGCAGCCCACCCGGAGACCGTGGAGGCCTGGCAGCGGGTCGCGGCGGTGCACGACGAACTGGGCGATGCGGCTGCGGCCGCGGCGGTGCGCGCGAAGCTGCCTGCGACCCGCGGCCGTTGAGCCATGGCCGGCGTCCTTCGCTAGAGTGTCGCCCCGCGATGATGGACCCGGTCAGCCAGATCACGTCGTACCTGCAGCGCATGCGCGATGGCGACCCCGTCGCTGCAGCGGCGATGCTGCCGCTGCTCTACGACGAGCTGCGTGGCATCGCGGGCCGCCTGCTGCGCTCGGCGCCGGCCCACACGCTGCAGGCGACGGCGCTGGTGCACGAAGCCTGGCTGAAGATCGCGCAGGCCAACGGCGGGCAGCCGCAGTTCGCCGACCGCGTGCACTTCCTGGCCGTCGCGGCGAAGGCGATGCGGCAGATCCTGCTGAACCACGCGCGCGACCGCCGCGCGCAGAAGCGTGGCGGCGGCGCGCAGCGGGTGCCGCTCGACGAGTTCCTCGACGTCGTCCAGGCCGAGACCGGCGACGTGGTCGCGCTCGACGAGCTGCTGCAGCAGCTGGCGGCAGCGAACCCGCGGCAGGCGCAGGTGGTCGAGCTGCGCGTGTTCGGCGGCATGTCGATCGAGGAGGTCGCCGCGGCGCTCGGCACTGGCCTCACCACGGTGAAGGCCGACTGGCGCTTCGCGCGGGCGTTCCTGGTCAGCCAGCTGCGTCCGGACGTGGACGATTGAGGGTGCGGCTGTCCGCGTTCACCCAACCGTGAAGTCGGGCGAGTTGCTCAGCGAGATCGCACCGGGGCAGGTGCCGGAGCCGAACTCGACGCCCTGCACCGCGAACGTCAGGCCGACGTGCGTCGGCTCCTTGGGGATGTGGATCGTCTCGTTCCCCAAATGGAAACTGGAGCCGGTGATGGGGATCGAACCCACGACATTCAGCTCGGGAATGTGGGGCAGGGAAGGCGCGTGGACGCTGCCGCACGGCTCGTAGAGACATCGAAAGCGTCGCTATTGCAACGGGTTGTGTCGGCGTCGATCGACCTCGTTGCCGATCTGCCGATCGCGCGAAATGCCCGCGATTTCCGGGCTCCGAGTTACAGCGGTAGTTACAGCCGGTCCGCGTTGCCAGGCCAGCAACGATCGGAACCTGACGAGGCAGGTTGGGCTCGTGAGGCACGGGAGCTCCGGGGCGGGCTCTGCCAATCTGGTTGCGTAAACCGACGATGTTCGGTAGTTTTCGCAAGCAGAATGGCTTCTGGCGCCTTGGCTGCTGACGCACCGATCGCTGCATGGGTCGACTCCCTGCAGGGCGCGGGTCGCTACACGTTCACGCACCGCGACCTGCGACAGCTCGCTGGCCGCAGTGCGGGCGCCATCGATTCGGCCCTGCGTCGCCTGAAGCAGAAGGGACGCATCCAGGCTCCGCGCCGCGGCTTCTTCGTGATCGTGCCCGTCGAGTACCGCGCCGCCGGATGCCCGCCGGCGACCTGGTTCGTTGCGGACCTCATGCGGTTCCTCGGCCAGCCCTACTACACAGGCATCCTGAGCGCCGCGGCGTTGCACGGCGCCGCGCACCAGCAACCGATGGCCTTCCAGGTCGTGACCGACCAGCCAACGCGGCCGGCGAATGCGGGGCGCGTGCGCATCGAGTTCCACATGAGCCGCGTTCTGAAGCGGACGCCCGTGGTCGAGATGCCGACCGATACCGGGACCATCCGGGTCGCATCCCCGGAAGCAGCGGCCTTCGACCTGGTTCGTTATCCGGCCGCGGCCGGCTATTGGAGCAACGTTGCCACGGTGCTCGGCGAACTGGCGGAGCGGATGCAGTCTGAAGCCCTCGAGCTTTGCGCCGCGCACCAGGCCACGCCCGATGTGCAGCGACTGGGCTACTTGCTGGAGCGCATCGATCGGCGGGATCTCGCTGACCGGCTGGCGACCGTGCTCGCTGGGCAGCGCGTGCGGCCCGTTCTCCTCGCAAGCAAGCACAGGCCAGGTCGCGCCAAGCCGCATCCGACCTGGCGGGTGGTGCCAAACTGGAAGGTCGAGGTGGACCAGTGATCCCTCGCGCGCATGTCACGGCGTGGCGCGCTTGATCGAGAAGCTGCCAGGCAAGGCGTGGCGCGCACCGGACCAGGGGGAGCCGTGACGGCTCACCTCGCACAGATGGCTCTGACCTGCGGAAGATGTGGCATCGCCGAGCCGGATGGATCATGGAGTACGGAGCGTGGACTGTGGCGACGGCAGGCGGTCAACCAGCAGGATCGACGCGAATGCGGGTCGCCACCTCGCGGAACCGGCACATGCCGTTCGCCCAGCGCATCTGCTCCGGCGTCCTAACCTCGGGTGCGAACAGCGCCGGGCTCGCCACCATCACGAACGCGCAGCGCGCACGGCTCGTCGCGACGTTGAGTCGATGCGGGTCGTAGAGGAAGGCGAGGCCGCGCGGCGCATCGTCGGGCGACGAACTGGTGCACGAGTAGAGGACGATCGGTGCCTCTTGCCCCTGGAACTTGTCGACGGTGCCGACCTTCGTCACGCCGAGTGGTGCGAGGGCGCGGCGCAGCGCACCGACCTGCGCGTTGTAGGGAGCGATGACGAGCACGTCGTCGGGCGTGAGTGGGTGGACGTCGCCGTGGCGATCGGTCCACGTGCTGCCGGCCTTCCACAGCGGTCGGAGCAGTCTGGCGATCGCGTCGCACTCCTCGGACGAGCTCGCCTGGTTGCCGGCGTGTTCGACTTCGAGCAGGAACATGCCCGCGCCGTCGACGAGGCCGGTGCCGTCGATGCGTTGGCGGTCGCAGCCGGCGACGGCGGTCAGCTTGCCGTCGTAGTAGAGCTCCGACGTGAACGCGCAGATCGACGGGTGCAGACGCCACGTCTCGGCGAGGAACAGTCCTTGGTCGGGGGCGAGCGTGGCACGGTCCGTGCCGATCAGGTGCGTGAGGGCCGCGACATCGGCGCCGTCGGGGTGCGTGCCCTTGTGGGGTTGTTCGAGTTGCTGGGGGTCGCCGAGCAGCACGAGATTGCGGGCGGCGCGGGCGAAGGCGAGGACCTGGGCGAGCGACATCTGCCCGGCTTCATCGACGAACAGGTAGTCGAGCTTCTCGCTCTCCTGCAGCTTGACCCAGAAGTAGGCCGTGCCGCCGACGACCGTGCCGCGTGAGAGGTCCGCGATGGCCGCCTTCTCGTTCTTGGCACGCGGGACCCTGTCGTCAGGCGCCTTGTCGACGTGCAGGACCCGGACTGGCTTCGGTCCCTTCACGTTGCTGACCGCCGCCAGCAAGTTGTCGATCACCTTGTGGCTCACCGCCACGACGCCGACCTTCTTGCCTTCGGCGACCAGGCCAGCAATGGCGGACGCCCCGGTGTAGGTCTTTCCCGTCCCGGGTGGCCCCTGCACCGGAAGGACGCCGCCGTCGAGCGCGCGGCAGAGGCGCAGCAACGCCGCTGGCGCATCCTCACCTGGGTGACGCATGGGGTTTGGTTGCCGCAAGCGCGGTGACCGCCGCATCAGCAGGTCGAGTGCGGGGTCTCTCTGGTTCCCAGCGAGCCCGTGATCGCGAACTCGTTCGCCGAGTTGGACGATCGAGTTCTCCACGCTGTCGGGGGGAATGAACGGCTTGGAGAACATCGCCGTCGGCAGGCGATGCGCGGCGTGGTCGGGCAACGCGATGGTGATCTCACCGGACTCCAGGTCGAGTTCGTCGATCGACCCCGAGGTCATCTTGCCTTCCGGGTGCACGTCCTCGAGTGCGGTGCACATGAGGTTGTCGTCATCCTTGACGCCGGTCTCCTGGACCGGGAAGCGAAACACGTAGCGGTCGTGCTCCTGCCTACCTTGGCGCTTCAGGGTCCGGACGTGGACAAGACCAGCGAGCATGGCACGTTCGTCCATGTGCTCTTCCGGCGGCAGTTCCCTCAGGCGGTACGTCTCCCACCAGGCACTCTTCCTCTCGCGCAGGAAGTAGCCGACCAGATCACCCAGCAGCGCCTTCGCCCGCTGCTCGTCGTTGCGATCCTCCGGCGCCGGCAGGTCGCGCGTCAACGCCTCGCGCAGCGCCGCGATGCGCGCCTCGTTGGCCCGCACCTCGGCCGTGGGCTCGGTCGCACCGACCGCCGGTCGCGGGATGATCTGCCCGCCGGCGATGCGTTCTGCGCGCTGTTGTTCCAACCAGTCGCGCAGGTGCGCGGTCGCGAGGCAGTCGTCCTGGTTGTAGGCCGCGACCTGATCACGCAGCGTGTCGGTGATCTGGTTGCGCCGGCCGAGTTCGAGGTGCAGTTCGAGGTCGCGCCGCGCTTCGCCAGCCACGCGCAGGTCGAACTGGCGCGGGTAGCCGATGACCTTCTCCAGCTCCTTGAGCCCGTAACCCTCGATCCCGATGCGCACCGATTCGCGCACCAGGGTGTGCAGGTTGACGAAGCGCTGCCCGCGCAAGAACTCGTCGAGCACGGCGCCGCGCGTGTCGTGGCGGGCGCAGAGGCGGCGCAGTGCGGCCTGTTCGTAGGCGCCGAAGTGGTAGACGTGCAGGTCCGGGTGCGCTCGCAAGCGCGCGGCGAGGAAGTCGAGGAAGGTCTCGAGCGCCTGCTTCTCGGCGGGGTGGTCGAGAGCCCAGAGGGCCTTGTAGGCGCGTGTCCCGTCGGCCTCTTGGTAGCTGTAGCCGGTCAGGTACTCGAGGCCGGCTTGGCCGACGAAGGGATCGCCTTCGAAGTCGAGGAAGACATCGCCGGGGGATGGAGCAGGCAGTCGGCAGAGGCCGCGCCCCGGTTCGATCGGCAGGGGATCGACCGGGACGTGGCCGGTGGTGCGGGCCTGCAGCTGCAGGCGGGCTTGGTGGGCGAGGCGGCCGTAGGTCTCGGGTCGTCCGCGTTCGGGGGCGGCTGGCAGGGTGCCCGCTGTCGCGAAGGCGGCGAGCGTGGGCAGGCCCTGGCGCTCCAGTTCCTTCACGTGGGGACGACGGATGTCGGCGATCAGCGAAAGATGGTCGTCGTCGCGGCGGCGCTTGTCGCAGTGTTGCCAGTAGGCGCAGACGTCGCAGTGCGGAACCGGCTCCGGGTAGGTCGCGGGTGGCGGCGTGGCGGCGGCGGCGCTCCGCAGGTGATCCTGGATCACCCGGAAGTAGGCGGCGTAGTCGGCGGTGCGGTAGCGCTCGGGCTTGGCGGGCGTCACCACATGGAACTCAGCGGGCACGGTGCCCTGCATGCCGTGCAGCAGTTCGCAGTAGGTCAGCAGCTGCAGCAGGGACCCAGCCTTGGTCTCGGCGGCGAGCTTCGTGTCAACCGGCTCGTAGCTGTAGGAGGCGAACGCCGACGGTGTGGCTACGCGAATCAGTACATCGGCGATGCCGAAGAACGTGTCGTTCCCGAGCGGCGCCTGGACGATCACGTCCACACCGGCCTGCATCGCGGCGCGCGTGGTGGCTGGGTCGCGCGAGTCGGAGAGGTCGGCGACCTGGAGACCCTGAGCGCGCAAGGTGTCGATGTAGGTCCGCTCGTGCTCTTGGCCACGTTGCTTCATCGCCTCGAGCCGCGCGTCCGGCCTGAAGACCTCGCGAAGCTCTCCGGCGAGGCGCTTCCGCTCGAGTTGGGTGCGGTGCTGGCAGGCGAGGTGGTGGGCGACGTCGGTCGGGGCGAGCGAGACTCCTTCTCCACGGGCCTTCATGCCGGAGAGTGTTGGCGGAAGGCGATGCCAAGCAAGCGCCGGTGATGCAGTTCGGACCGGCCGAGAGGGCCGCGCGCATCGGATGGGGCGGGCTGCGCTGCCGATGCCCGAGTTGCCGCGCCTCGATGCCCGCTCGCGCCGTCAGGATCGCCGCGACCCTCTGTGCAGCGGTCAGGACTGACGGCGACGTTCGTTTCCGGGCGGAAACTGGAGCGGGTGATGGGGATCGAACCCACGACATTCAGCTTGGGAAGCTGACGTTCTACCGCTGAACGACACCCGCGGCCGAGACGCCCCACACTACCGGCCACGCACGTCGGATCAAGGCCTCGACCAACGCCAAACGCCTCACACCCGCACGCCGCACAACGCGCACCACGCGACCACCAGCCACCGCGCACACCCCACCCCACGAACCCTGCTACCCTCGCGCATCGCCCGCACGTCCCGCGGGCGCCGAGGACTCGAGGACTCCGCATGCGCGCTCCCGTTCGCAGCATCGCGTTCGTTCTGGTCGCCATCAGCGCGGCCACCTTGCTCGGCTGGCTGTGGCTCGCCACACCGCCTTTGCCGGCGAACGGCGAACTCCCCGCCGACACCAAGACCGCGGCACCGCAGTTCGCGAGCGGTTCCCTCGCCGACGCGACCGACGCCGGCGACGCACGCACGCTGGTCGCCGCGGCCGCTGAGCGCCCCGCGAACGCCGACGCACCGCCACAGACGCAGTGGCTGCGCGTCGTCGACGGCATCACGCGCGCGCCGTTGCCGCAGGCGACGATCCACTTCGAGGACCGGCGCGTCGATTACCAGCAGCTGCCCCAGGCCGAGGTCTTGGCCTCGTGGGACGATCCGGAGGCGTTTGCGCAGAAGCACGGGCAGACAGTGCGCAGCGACGGCGACGGGCGCGTCGCGATCCAGTTCCACGGCTTCTGTCGCGCCCACGGCCGCCTCGGCGAACGCTTCGGCGAGGTGGAGTTCGGCGATGGCTTCGCTCCGGCCGCGGATCCGCAGTTTCCAGGCGAGGTGGTGCTGCCGCTGTTCGCCGACGAGAACCTGCGGCTGCGGCTCGTCGACGACGGCGGGCGGCCGGTGGCCGGGCTCGTGGTGCGCGGCGAGATCGCGAGCGATGCGGGGCCGGTGGAGTCGAGGGTTCCACTCGAACGCTCGAGCGACGAGAACGGGCGCGTCGTGTTCCTGCATCTGCAGCAGCTGCTGCAGTCACGCGCGGGGGCTGCGGTCGACGCGCGCACGCTGACGGTCGAGGTCGCGTGCCTCGGCGGAAGTGGGCCGCGGCGCACGTTCGACGCGGCGGCGCTGCCGAGCGACGAAGTCGAACTGCAGGTGCCCGCGTGCGGCGAACTGCACATCGCCGTGCAGCAGGCCGACGGTTCGCCGTGGTCGTATCCAGGTTCGACGCGGCTCGCCATCGCGGTCCAGCCGCTCGTCGTGGCGGCGGTCGGTGCCGGGGGCCGTGGCGAGCAGGCGAACGGTGCCGCCGCCGTCGGCCTCGCCGACGGTTCCGCCGGTGCCGGCGACGCCGCCGCTGCCCGCGCAGCGCCTTCGCTCGCGGCGACGAGCCATGAGTTCGTGCCTCCGGGACCCATCGTGGTGCGCGGCGTGCCCACCGGCCTGCGCTTTCGGCTCGGCGGTGACGACGACATCCTGGTGCCGAGCGAATGCGACGGCCCGCGCTACGCCGGCGAACGCGTCGACGTGGCGGTGCGGTTGCGCGACGACCTGTGCGTTCTGTGTGGCCGTCTGGTCGACGCCGAACACAAGCCGTTCGTCGGCTCGGCGCGGCTCAACTTCGAGAGCGAGAGCGGCACTGGCGGCGTCCCTTTGCTCCACGACGATACGGGCTTCTTCACGGCGCTGCTCGACGACGTCGGCGAACGGCCACAGCTCGTGGTGCGCGAACTCGAGTACCGCCGCGGATCCCCGCGCACGGCGCGCATCACGCTGGATGGCCCGCTGCAGCAGGGGCGCAACGACCTCGGCGATGTCGTGCTGACGGCGGGGCCGCTGCTGGTTGCCGGTCGCCTGGCCCTGCCGGACGGTTTCGATGCATCGCGTGCTGGCTTGCAGGTCGTGCTCGAGCGGAGCCCGCCGCCGCGCTTTTCGTTCTGGAGCGACCAGCGCACGCCGCACGTCGTGCTCGACGCGCAGCACGCGTTCGCCGTGCACCAGCACCACGAAGGCCATCGCTGGCGTTTGCGCGTGCTCGGCGAATGCGTGGCGATGCCGCCGATCCCGTTCGAGCCGGGTGCGCGCGACCTGGTGATCCCGGTCGCGAAGCCGGCGACGCTGACGGCGACGTTCGTGCCCGACCCGATGTTCGCACACCTCGAACTGCGCCTGCTGCCGCGTTCGCCCGACAACACGCTGCCGGGCATGCACGCACGCGGGCTGCTGCCCGAGCCGCTGTCGCCGCGCGGCGAACGCACGGCGGCGACGTGGCGCCGGCTCGCGGGTGGTTCCTACCGGCTCACCGCGTCGGTGCCCGGTGGCGAGCCGCTGTGGAGCCTCGACGTCGACGTGCCGGCCGGCGGCGCTGCCGACGATCCGCGGCTGCTCGGTGTCGACCTGTGCTTGCTCGCGCGCCTGCTGCGCCTCACTCTGCGCGAAGCGGACGGGACGCCGTTCGCCGACGAAGTGTCGCTGGTGGTCCCCGATCGCCAGCTGGTGCTGCCGAGCCAACGCGGGCCGAACGTGGTGTTCGCCGCGACGACGCCGACCGACGTCTGGCTGCTGCCGCGTGGTCGCCGCGCCGTGCGCGTGCCGGCACCGCACGACGACACGACGGTCACGCTCGCGCGCGCGGTGCCGTTCACCGTGGCGTGGCCGGCGATCGCCGAACTGCCGGAGGGCGGGTTCGCCTACCTGCGCTGGTCGGTGGTCGCAGCGCCCGACCTCTCGGCGCACGTGCAGCGCTTCGGGGACGAACGGCGTCGCGACGGCGACGAGTTGCTGGGCCTGATGGAACTGCCTCGCGGCTTCGAAGGCGGCCGCGCAGTCGGGGTCGCCAATGTGATGGGGCCGGTGCAGGCGATCCTCGTGCTGGGGCACGAGGCGCCGGGGGTGCCGAATCGCGAAGTCCGCACGGCGACCGTGGTCGATCCGGCGACGCTGACTGCCGACGCCGTGGTGCCGCTGTTGCCCGACGCCGGCGAACTGGCCAAAGCGCTGCAAGGGCTCCGCCGGTGAACTGATCCCTCGGGTGTTGGTGGTCCGGCAGACGCCGGCAATCGCCCAGGCGGCAGCTCCCGAATGCCGGGTGCTGGCCAGCCGGGACGGGCGCCAACACCCAAGGGATCCGTCCCCTGGAGCCGCAGGAATACCCATGAATATCCATTCCGGGTCGGTCGAAATGGGTATTCATGGGTGTTCCGATGGATCTTCCCCTGCACCGCCTGCGCCCAGCTCCGGCCCTGCTGCGCCAGGTCGCCGAACTCGACGAGTTCAAGGGGCGCTGGCACTCGCTGCGTCACCTGGCGCCCGAACGGCTCAGCAGCCTGCAGCGTGTCGCGACCGTCGAGTCGGTGGCGTCGTCGACGCGCATCGAGGGCGTCACGCTGACCGACGACCAGGTGCATCGGCTGTTGCGCAACGTGACGACGGCGACGCTGACCACGCGCGACGAGCAGGAGGTGGCGAGCTACGCCTCCGCCATGGACCTGGTCTTCGACTCGTTCGCAGCGCTGACGCTGACCGAGAACCACGTCCTGCAACTGCACAGCGTGCTGCTGAGCCGCTGCGACGCCGATGCGTCCCACCGCGGCGCCTACAAGACGCGACCGAACAGCATCGAGGCGATCGACGCGAGCGGACGCAGCCTCGGTGTGCCGCTGGCCACCACGACGCCGTTCGAGACGCCGGTTGCGATGCAGGAGCTGCTCGCGGCGACGCGCGCCGCCCTGGCCGCGAACGAACACCATCCGATCTTCGTCATCGCGCTGTTCGTCGTGCGCTTCCTGGCGATCCATCCGTTCCAGGATGGCAACGGCCGGCTGTCGCGGGTGCTGACCACGTTGCTGCTGCTGCAGTCCGGGTACGACCACGTGCGCTTCGCGTCGCTCGAGCGCGTCGTCGAACACAACAAGGACGCGTACTACGAACTGCTGCGCCGTGCACAGGCGACGTGGGCGAGCGACGAGCCGCAACTCGAGCCGTGGGTGACGTTCTTCGTGCAGTGCCTCGTCGAGCAGAAGAACGTGCTGCTGCATCGGCTGGAACGCGAACGAGCGCTCGCGCCGGAATCGCCGGTCACGGCGGCGATCCTGACGCTGGTGCGCGAACGCGGACGCGTCACCGTGCGCGACGTCGTCACCGTGCACGGCGCCAACCGCAACACCGTCAAGCTGCACTTGAAGCAGCTGGTCGCCGGCGGGCAGCTGGTGCTGCGTGGTCGTGGGCGCGGGGCCTGGTACGAGCTGGCGTGACGGCGTGCGAGCGCGTGCTCACCACGCTTCGTCGCCGATCTCGGCCTTGGGCAGCAGTTCTTGCAGCTGCCGCCGCAGCGTGGCGTCGAGGCCGACGATGCCGAGGCGATGCAGTGCCGGGAACTTCGCGAGCGGCGCCAGCTCGGCGATCGTCAGCGCTCGCGTCGGTGCGAGGCGCAGCGAGCGCAGCCGTTCGAGACCGGCCAGTTGGGGCAGATCCTCCGTGCGAAGAGGACCGAAGATGCGCAGATCCTCGAGCGATGCGGCGTTGGCCAGGGGCGCCAGGGAAACCGCCGGAGCCTCGATCTGCGGACGCAGGAACAAGGTCGTCAGCTTCGGCAAGGCGGCGAGCCTCGCGAGCACGGACTCGTCGAGCGCCATGTCCATCCACGAGACACGCACCAGATCGTCGATCCGCGCCAACGACGCACCACGCACGTGCGGGCAGTGGGCCAGGTGCAGCTGCCGCAGCGGCAGTCTGGCCAAGAACGCGAGGCCGTCGTCGCTGATGTCGACGCCGGCGAGGACCAGCTGGTCGAGGGCCTTCGCGGCGCCGAGCGCCTGCAGGGCCCGGTCGTCGAACTTCGCGCCAGCGGCCGGGAGCATCCTCGTCTCGTAGAGCACCATGGGCGACAACGCGCACACGCCCAGGAACCGCAGCTCGCGCCACGTTGCGAGGGCCGCCGTGCCGTCGGCATCCAGGTGCAGCGGCGACAGCCACGCTTCGCGCAGCGGCAGTGCCGCGAGTTGCCGCAGGACCGCTGGATCGTGCCACGCCGGTGCGCGCCGGAGGTCGAGGTTGTGGACGGTGCGACGACGCAGCAGCTCGTCGATGGCGGCGGCGGGAACGTCGACCAGCTGCAAGGAGACGGCTTCCGCCGACACGGCCGCGAAGCCGCTGGCGCCGAGCACGATGCCGACTTGCGCCAGCGTCGCCTGGGTGGTGGCGATGGCGACGCGCTCGAGTTCGCGGCGCGGCAGCTGCGGCACATGCAGGGGGAGCGCCGCGGACCGGGTGGCGAGTTCGATGCGTGCGGGCTGGTCGTCGGCGAGGCGAAGGCGCAGCAGGTGCTTCCTGCCGGTGGTTCGCAACTCCAACTCGTGCGTCCACGGCGTGGCCGCCGGCGGCGCGTCGGCCGCGATCGTCGCCAGCGCCAAGGCCGTGAGCATGCCCTGCTGCAGCTCGGCGGCGAGCTCCGGGCGCGTGTCCGGCCACGGCATCGTCTGCAGTTCGTGCACTTCGAGTGGCACCCAGCGCTGCAGTTCGTCGGACCACGCGGCCAGGGCCCGAACCGCGATCGTGCGCACCGCCGCGAGGTCGCGCTGCAGGTCCGCCAGGTCCTCGGTCGACGTGCGCTGCGGATCCTGGGTGAGCGGCGTCTGCGATTCGTGGCGCCAGCGATCGATCGCCAGTGCTATGACCACGAACGCGCCGAACAGCATCGCCGCGGCGAGCTGCCACGGTCGGCGCATCGTCGGCCGCGGGGCGTCGGCGCCAGCGGGTTCGGCAGCCGCTGCATTCGCGTCGCCAGGCCCGGCCGGTGCGCGTGCGGAGCCGAAGTGCTCGGCGAGTGCGAGCTCGAGCACCGCGATCTCGGCGGCTTCGTCGGCGTTCGCAGGGAGGTCTCGGTCAGCGTGGGTCATCGTGCAGTCTCCGGTCGATGCAGGTGCGCAGCGCTTGCTTGCAGCGCCGCAGCAGCGAGCGCAGGGCTTCGGGGGCGAGGTCGTGTTCGGCTGCGAGCGTCGGCAGGTCCGACCCGCCGACGTGGGCTTCGAGCAGTTCGCGCTGCCGCTGCGGCAACGTCTCGAGGCAGCGGGCAAGCGCGTGCCGGTAGCCGGCGCCGTCGTCGTCGCGTTCGTAGCGTGCCAGCGCCGCCTCGACCGCCGTCGGATCGAGAGCGATCGGCGAGCGACGCACGGCGCGGCAGTGCGCGTAGAACAGGTTGCGGGCGGTCGTGCGCAGCCAGCGATGCAGCGCCGCCGGCCCGCGGTCCTCGAACGGCGTGCGCAACAGCTGTACGAACGTCTCCTGCAGCAGGTCCGCCGCTTCGTCGTCGCGGGCACCGAGCACGCGCAGGAAGCGCCACAATCCGCGCTGGTGCTGGCGCATCGCCGCCGTGGCCGGGCCGGTGGCTGGCGAGGCAGGTGCGGGTGGCTCTGGACGATCGAGCTCGGTCATCGCCCTTCGATGATCGCACGGCCGCGAACCGGTCGCGAAATCCCGCCGCCACCCGCGCGACACCTCGCCGCCGCGGCGACTACCATGCGCCCCGTGAGCCAGCCGCTGCCGACGTTCCGCTTCCATCCCGATCCCGTGCTGAGCGGGGCGATCGAACCCTCGCCCGACGCCTGTGGTTGCTGCGGCCAAGCGCGCGGCTACCTCTACACCGGCCCGTGCTACGTCGAGGACGACTTCGACGCGGCGCTGTGCCCGTGGTGCATCGCCGACGGCAGTGCGCACACGAAGTTCGGGGTCACGTTCCAGGAGGTCGACCTCGGGCCCGACCTCGACGAAGCGACCGCCGACGAGATCGAGGAACGCACGCCCGGCATCACCAGCTTCAACCCGGTCGCCTGGCCGTCGTGCTGCGGTAGGCCGATGGCGTACCTCGAGCCTGTGGGCCACGCCGAGATCCGCGCGCGGCATCCGGAACTGCCGCCGCTGCTGATCCCGCAGCTCGAGGGCGAGATGGAGATGTCGCTGGCGGAAGCGAAGCAGCTGTTCGCATCGCTGCACCGCGACCATTCGCCGTGTGCGCACGTGTTCCGCTGTGCGAAGTGCCGCGTGCTGCGCGCCGAGATCGACTTCGACTGACTCGTTCGGGGCCCTGGACGGCACTCGCGGCGGTCCTACGATCCGCGAATGGTCGCACGGAATCGGGGTCCTCTCGCGCTGCTGCTTTGCAGTGTCATCGCCCAGGCGGCAGCTGCCCAGACCTGGAGCCAACTCTCGCCAACGCAGGCGCCATCGGCCCGCAACGGCTTCGTGCTCGCGCACGACGAGACGACCGGCACGGCGCTGCTGTTCGGCGGCTACGACCTCGGCGCGCTCGGCGACACGTGGCGGTGGAACGGCTCTCAGTGGCAGCAGGTCGTGACGCCGGTGGCGCCGACCGCGCGCTGGTCCTCGACCATGGTGTTCGATCGTTCGCGTCGCCGCTTCGTGCTGTTCGGTGGCTTCGCGCCGGGCTCTGGCATGCAGGCCGACACCTGGGAGTTCGACGGACTCGGTTGGACGCAGATCGCGACGGCGTCGGCGCCGCCGGTCCGCGCCTATGCGGCGATGGCGTTCGATCGGGATCGCGGGTGCACCGTGCTGTTCGGTGGCGATGGCGGGGCTGGGCAGTTGCGGAACGACACCTGGGAGTGGGATGGCGTGGCGTGGACGGAGCGCACCGTCGCCGTCGCGCCGCCAGCCCGCGCCGGAGCCGTGGCCACGTTCGACCCCGTGCGTCGCCAGACGATGCTGTTCGGCGGCGCCGCGAGCGGCCAGGCGCTGGCCGACACGTGGCTGTGGGACGGTGCTATGTGGTTGGCGGCAACGCCGACGCAGAGTCCGGCGCCGCGGCGTGAGGCCGCTGTCGCGTTCGACGTCGTGCGCGACGAGATCGTGTTGTGCGGCGGTGCCGACGCAACGTGGACGAACCACTACGGGGACACCTGGACGTGGGATGGCCGCGAGTGGGCGCCGTCCAACTCCGGGCCGTCGGCGCGCCACGGCGCGGCGATGGTCTACGACGCAGAGCGCGGGGCCGCGGTGCTGTTCGGCGGCCGCGACGGCAGCTCGTTCCTGGCGGACACGTGGCAGCGTCCGTCGGTGCCGACGACGGCGCCGTTCGAATGGACGCGTGTCGCCATGACCGGCCCGCAGCCGCGCATCAACGCCGCCATCGCCTTCGATGCTGCACGCGCACAGACCGTGGTGTTCGGTGGCTGGTGGCTCAGCGGACCCGGCTGGCTCGGGTTCGGTAGTTCGTCGTATGCGGCGATCGCGAGCGGCTCCGTGTGGAACGGTTCGACGTGGACGCCGATGCCAGCCGGGCCCAGCGCCCGCTCCTATCCGGCGATGGCCTACGACACTGCCCGCCAACGCACCGTGATGTTCGGTGGTCGCAGCGGCGCGTACCCGATGCCTTGGACGGACCTCGCCGAGACCTGGGAGTGGGACGGCACGGCTTGGAGCCAGCTCGCGGTGGTCGGTCCGTCCGCACGCGGCGAACACGCGATGGCTTACGACACGGCGCGCGGCGTCGTCGTCCTGTTCGGCGGCTACACATGGAACACGGCGTTCCACGGCGACACCTGGGAGTTCGACGGGGTCGCATGGACGCAGCGCAGTCCAGCAGTGGCCCCGAGTCCGCGCAGCCTGGCGGCGATGGCGTTCGATCCGATTCGTCAGCGGACCGTTCTCCATGGCGGCCGCGACGGTGCCGGGGGCGTGTTCGGCGACACGTGGGAGTGGAACGGCACGACGTGGACGCAGATCGCCGGGCGCAGTCCGAACGCGCGCCATGGGCACTCGATGGTGTTCGACCAGGGGAACGGCTCGCTGCTGCTCGCTGGCGCTGGCACCGGCGACTTGTGGGAGCGCCGCGGCACCGAGTGGTCGCGGCTGGCCGAGCCGGCGCCGGTGCCGTGCAGCTTCGCGGCAATGACCTACGACACCGTACGCCAACGCGCCGTGCTGTTCGGTGGTGCGGTGCTCTACGCCGAGAACTTCGCCGACGCCTCGCAGACCGTCACGTCCTACGCCAGCGAAACCTGGGAACGCCAGCCGCGGCAGCCGGTCGCATCGGCGACGACGGCCTACGCGATGACCTTCGGCGAAGGCTGCGGCGCATCCTCGATGCACCTGCATGCCCTGGCTGGTTGGCGCCCGTACGTCGGCGGCAGCCTGCGTGCCGTGATCACGCGCAGCACGCCGTTCACGTATCCGCCGCCGACGACTTGGATGGCGCTCGGCACCGATGCGACGTCCGCCGCCTTGCCGCTGCCGCTCGACTTCCTCGGCTTCGCCGGCTGCCGGCTCTGGCACACCGCGGACCTCGCGCTCGACGTCGGCTGTGTCGCCACGCCTTCCGGCGCTGCGTTCCGCCTGGACATCCCCAGCTCGCCGGTGTTCCTCGGCGTCCACGTGTACGGTCAAGCCTGGGGCGTGGACTGGTCCTCGTTCACGAGCGGCACGGTTGCGTTCGGCAACGCCATCGACTGGCGGATCGGCAACTGGTGAACGGTCGCGGCCGCCGCTCTTCGCAGCGGTGTCCTCGCTGGCCCTGACAGCTGCTGTTCAGTCTGGCGGGTGCGGACCGTGGCTCGAGGCGACGCTCGGCGCCATGCTGCGTCGCCGGCGAACGACCGCTCGCGCGTC
The DNA here is from genome assembly GCA_947455805.1 of Planctomycetota bacterium. GTDB lineage: Bacteria > Planctomycetota > UBA1135 > UBA1135 > UBA2386 > UBA2386. Next base: position 4,609 of record CANGSN010000005.1, on the reverse strand, counting down.
GTCGTCGTCGCCACTCGCCACGCCCCAGCTCGCCCCATGGACCTCGGCCAATTCCTGCTGCGCCTGCAAGGTTCCGGCGACGTCGCCGTCGGGCGCGAACTGCCGCCGCCGCCGGGCGACGCGCTGCGCGTGCTGGCCGATGTCGACGAAGTGATCCGCATCGACGGGCCGGCGGGGTTGCCGCCGTTCGACGCCGTGGCGGCGCGCTGGGCGGCCGAACGGCTCTATGCGGCGTGTTCGCTGTTCGTGCACCGCGACCTCGGTGCCGCCGACGTCGAGGCGCAGTTCCAAGCACCGTGCCCGAGCGATCGTGGCATCGCGGCGACGCACCTCGCGGTCGACCTCACGTTCCGTCACCTCGGCGAACTGCTGGCCCAAGCACGCGGCGTCGCGACGGGCGATCCGCTGGTCGTGGCGCTGCGTCAGCTGGCGCAGCAATGGCCGCTGTCGTCGGTCGGCATCGCTGGGCTCGGGCCGCTCGCCGCCGACGCGCTCGACGTGATCGCCGCCGATGCCGGGTTGCGCCGGCTCTACGTCGACCGCATCCTGCGCCACGACGATGCCGTGCGGGTCCAGGACCCGCGCATCGCTCGCGCCGTCGCGGCGGCCGTCGGCGAACACCGGGAGTTCGCGCGTTCGGTGCTGGCCGTGCACGAAGCCCTGCTGCGTGGCGATCCTCGCGCTGGGGATCCACGCGCCGTGCGCTGATCGTTACGCGCTTGCCAGAAGCCGGCACCTCGCCACGCGTACCGCCGCGGCTATCGTCGCCGCGATGTTCGCCGCCCGCCTCGTCGTCGCGTTCCTGCCGTGCGTGCTGCCCGCACAGGATCCCGCCACCCAATCGCCGGCACCGCGGCGCCCGCGCTGGCAGAGCACGCTCGATCTGCCGAAGGACCTGTGGCGCGACGTCACCGCCGAGACGATCGGCACCACCGCCGAGTGGACCAACAAGGTCGAACTCGCCGACGTCGACGGCGACGGCCGCGTCGACGTGCTGTTCGCCAACGGCGGCGACTACGAACGCGCGGGAACGCCGGTGCCGAGCCGCGTGTTCCGCAACGTCGCCAGCGGCAAGTGGCCGGAGATCACCACGCAGGTGTTCGGCGACGCGTTGTTCCTGGCGCGCGTGATCAAGGTGCGCGACGTCGACGGCGACGGCCACGCCGACGTGTTCGTCGGCACGACGTTCCAGACGCAGAGCCGGTTGTTCCGCGGCCTCGGCGGCGGGCGCTTCGAGGACGCGACGGCGACGCACCTGCCGGCGACGCTGCGGTCGATCGGCGACGCCGAGTTCGGCGACGTCGACGGCGACGGCGATCTCGACCTCGTGCTCGCCGACTGGGGCCCGGGTTCGCCGATGCAGAACAAGGGCGCCCCGCCGCTGCTTTGGCGCAACGACGGTGGGCGCTTCGTCGACGCGGGAGCGGCGGCGATGCCGGCGTGGTTGGTGCGCTTCTGCTGGGAACTCGAACTGCTCGACGTCGACGGCGACTTCGACCTCGACCTGCTGGCCAGCAGCAAACGCAGCAAGGGTTCGTTCCTGGCGCACAACGACGGCAAGGGTCACTTCGTCGATGCGAGTGCGCAGCTGCCGCAGTTCACCAACAACTACGAGTTCGAGGCGATGGACCTCGACGGCGACGCCGTGCTCGACGTGGTGACGATCAACGATGGTCAGGGCCAGCAGCGCTTCGCCGAGCACGTGTTTCGCGGCGACGGCAAGGGCGGCTTCGTCGACGCCACCGACGACTGGTGGCCGGTCGCCGACAACCCGCGCTGCGACGACAACATGGTCGCGTTCCTCGACTACGACAGCGACGGCGACGCCGACTTCCTGATCGGTTCGCTCGACGGCCCCGATCGCCTGCTGGTCAACGACGGCAAGGGCCATCTGCGCGCGGGTGCGCCGGTGTTCGCCGGCGATCCGACGCGCGGCACGCTCGGCATCGCCTTGGCGGACCTCGACGGCGACGGCCGCCTCGATTGTGTGCACGCGCAGGGCGAAGTGGCGAACGCGCTGGCCGACGTCGTCTGCTTCGGCAACGCCCTGCCGAAGGACACCGCCCCGCCGACGATCGGCGCGTTCGTGCTGCCGGCGGAAGCGGCGGTGGGGGCGGCGGTCGTCGTGCAGCTGCGTGTGCACGACCGCAAGAGCCCGTGCATGCCGCACGACTGGAAGCAGGTGGTGCTGCGCTGCCGGCGCGGCGAGCAGGAACAGGTCGTGCCGCTGCAGTGGTACGGCGAGTTCCTGTGGCGGGCGAACGTGCCGACCGCCGCGGCCGGTGCGGTCGAGGTGACCGTGGAGGCGGTGGACGCCGCCGGCAATGTCGCCCGGTCGGCGGCGCAGACGCTGCGCGTGCGGTGATGGGGAGAAGCCACTCCAATGCGGAGGGGATCGTGGCTTGGTTCGCCGAGAGGTGCTGGATGTCGCAACTCGATCTGGTTTCGGTACCGACCTACCTCGCTGGCGAAGCCGTCGCCGGCGAGCGGCACGAGTATGTCGGCGGCCTGGTGCATCCCGTGCCAGGCGGCAGCAACGCCCACAACCAGATCGCCTCGAACGGCCTGATCGCCTTGGGTTCGCGGCTGCGTGGCCACTCGTGCCGCGCCTTCAACTCCGACACCAAGATCCGCCTGCGCCTGCCGTTCCAGGTGCGTTTCTACTACCCGGACGTCTCGGTCGTCTGTCGGCCCAACCCGCAGTCCGATGCGTTCCAGGACGAGCCGGCGGTTATCGTCGAAGTGGCGTCGCCGGAGACGTGGCGCATCGACTCGGGTGAGAAGCTCGAGGCCTACACCACGCTGCCGTCGCTGTCGGTCTAGCTGCTGGTCGAGCAGGCAGCGCCTCGCGTCGTCGCCTATCGCCGGAGCGATGGCGGGTTCGTGCGCGAGGTCTACGCCGGGCTTTCTGCCGTGGTGCCGTTGCCCGAGATCGGCTGCGACTTGCCGCTGGCCGAGATCTACGACGGCTTGCAGTTCGGCCCAGACCTCTGACGGCGCGACGCCTGACGGCGTTGCGAAGGCGACACGTGACCGGCTCCCCGCGCGGCCCGACGGTCGTCTAGGATGGGCGGGCCATGCCCCCGGTGCTTCGTCCGCGTTCGCGCGTCGGTTCGTTCGTCGCCGCATCCCGCCTGCTCGCCTCCGCGTCGCTGCTGGTCGCGTTCGCGTCCGCGCAGCACGAAGGGGTCGAGCCGGCGCCGAAGCCTGCGGCCGCCGCGATCGACTTCGCGCGCCACGTGCAGCCGATCCTCGCGGAGCACTGCTACACGTGCCACGGGCCCGACGACAAGAAGCGCAAGGCCGACCTGCGCCTCGACCGCCGCACCGATGCATTCGCGGCCCGCGACGGCGGGGCGGCGTTCGTCGCCGGCGATCCCGACGCGTCGCTGGCGCTGCGCCACATCACGTCGACCGATCCCGACGAACGCATGCCGCCGCCGGACGCCGGCGACGCGCTGAAGCCGGCGGAGGTCGCGACGCTGCGCGCGTGGCTCGCCGCCGGTGCACCGTGGAGCGAGCACTGGGCCTTCGTGGCGCCGGTGCGGCCGGTGCCGCCGACCGTGCGCGAAGCGACGTGGCCGAAGAACGACGTCGACCGCTTCGTGCTGGCGCGGCTCGAACAGGAAGGCCTGCGGCCGAGCGCCGAGGCGACGCGGGCCGCGTGGCTGCGGCGCGTGACGTTCGACCTGACCGGCCTGCCGCCGACGCCGGCCGAGCTCGATGCGTTCGTCGCCGACCAGGGTGCTGACGCCTACGAGAAGGTCGTCGACCGCCTGCTCGCCGATCCGCGCTACGGCGAACGCATGGCCAGCGACTGGCTGGACCTCGCGCGCTACGCCGACTCGAGCGGCTACCAGCGCGACACGCCGCGCCAGGCGTGGAAGTGGCGCGACTGGGTGATCGAGGCGCTGAACGCGAACATGCCGTTCGACCAGTTCACCGTCGAACAGCTCGCCGGCGACCTGCTGCCGAACCCGACGCTGAGCCAGCGCATCGCCACCGGCTTCAACCGCAACCACCCGGTCAACACCGAGGCCGGCGAAGAACTCGACGAGTACCGCAGCGCCTACGTCATCGACCGCGTGCACACGACGGCGACCACGTGGCTCGGCCTGTCGGTCGGCTGCGCGCAGTGCCACGACCACAAGTACGACCCGATCAGCCAGCGCGAGTTCTACGGCTTCTACGACTTCTTCAACCACGTCAAGGAGAAGGACAACGGCTTCGGCCGCAACCCGAAGCCGGCGATCCCGGCCCCCGGGCCCGACGACGAACCGCGCCTGGCCGACCTGCAGCGCCGCATCGAGACGTTGAAGAAGCGGCTCGAACGCAACGATCCGCTGACCGATGAAGCGCAGCGCGAATGGGAGGCCGCGGCGCGCGCGCGCATCGGCGCGCCGCTGGCGTGGACGCCGATGGTGCCGACCGAGCGCATGGCCAAGCACGGCTCGCGCCTGCAGCCGCAGGAGGACGGCTCGATCCTGGCCACCGGGCCGGTGCCGGCGCGCGACACCTACGAGCTCGTCTTCGCGCCGGGCAAGCGCACGATCCACGCGCTGCGGCTCGAGGTGCTGCCGGACCCGTCGCTGCCGCACGGGGCCTCGGG